>NZ_JBWLUY010000021.1:0-90994 GCF_057784295.1 Mesorhizobium sp. CNPSo 4688 | reverse complement strand
GCCCTACTGCCCTACTGCCCTACTGCCCTACTGCCCTACTGCCCTACTGCCCTACTGCCCTACTGCCCTACTGCCCTACTGCCCTACTGCCCTACTGCCCTACTGCCCTACTGCCCTACTGCCCTACTGCCCTAGCGAGCATCATGCCTTACCAATCCCCCATTTCTCCCGGCCGCTCCTGGTATGAGGATACCGCTGGGCCACGGCCCGAGTACCCTTCGCTAGACGGTGATCGCCAATGCGACGTCGTCATCATCGGCGGTGGGTTTACCGGCCTGTCCGCAGCAGCACATCTGGCCAAAGCCGGGACCGATGTCGTCTTGATCGAGGCGTATCGCTTCGGCGATGGCGCGTCCGGGCGCAATGGCGGCCAGCTCGGCACCGGCCAGCGCGCCTGGGCCGAGGAGATGGAGGCCGAATACGGCTTCTCCCGCGCCAAGGCGCTGTTCGATCTTGCCGAGGAAGCCAAGGCGCACCTGCTCGAATTCGCTGCCGTCAACCAGATCGACATCGACTATATGCCCGGCCAGTTGTCGGTGGCGCACAAGCAGCGCTATGTCGACGACTACAAGGCGCATGCCGAGATCATGGCGGGCCGCTTCAACTATCCGCACATCGCCTTCATGGATGCCAGGGAAACGGCCGAACGACTGGGCTCCACACGCTACTTCGGCGGCACCCGCGACACCGGCACCGGACACATCCACCCGATGAAACTGGTGATCGGCACGGCAAAGGTGGCGGCTGCGGCCGGCGCCCACTTGTTCGAGCAGACGCCGTCGACCGGCATAACGTCCAGCGGCGGCAAGGTCAGGGTCACGACGCCGAGAGGCACCATCACCGCGCAGAAATGCCTGATCGGCGTCAACGCCTATGGCGGCACCCTCGAGCCGGTGAGTGCCGCGCACATCATGCCGATCGGGTCGTTCATCGGTGCCACCGTGCCGCTCGGAGCGGACTCGAAAGTCCTGCCGGGCGGCGAGGCGGTCGACGATTCGCGTTTCGTCGTGCGCTATTTCCGCAAATCCAGGGATGGAAGGCTGCTGTTCGGCGGGCGCGAGGTCTACGGCGTCAACGATCCGAAGGATATCCATATCCATATCCGCCGGCAGATCGCGGAACTCTATCCGGACCTCCGGGATGTCGAGATCACCCATGGCTGGGGGGGCTATGTCGGCATCACCGTGCCGAGAAAGCCGTTCGTGCGCGAGGTGATGCCCAATGTGATCTCGGCCGGCGGCTATTCCGGCCATGGCGTCATGCTGTCGAACTTCTTCGGCAAACTCTATGCCGAGACCGTCGCCGGCAACCGCGACCGGCTGAAGCTGATCGAGGACCTGAAAATCCCGGCCTTCCCCGGCGGCCGAAGCTTTCGCACGCCGCTGCTGTTCCTGGCGCTCAACTGGTTTGCGCTGCGCGATCGAATCTAGAGCAACAAGCGATTCCGTCTGTAATATTCGTTGCTTGAGCGACACATTGCAGAATCCTTAACAAGGGTGCAGAATCCGCGGTTGGGGCGCACTGATGCCACAATCGCGGGTAAAAGGTGCCGGTTCTGGGTGATTGAACGGGGACTTTTGCGGGCCTGCCCGCTTGTTTTTGGGACCGATGCCGATCGAATGCCGGCCTTCCGGCGCTGATCGAAAGAACATCGGCCGCATGTTGGAGGTGGCAAACGTGAACGAGCCCTTCAGTTTCGGTGCGCCGGAACGACGGCGCTTTGCCATGCAGTTCGGTTACGACATGCGGCCCTCCTTCTGGCAGGGGGTGCGCACGAATTCGCATTTGGTGATCGCCGCGGTCGGCACCGCAGCGCTGCTTGGCGTGGCGGGTATCGCGCTTTGGCTGGCGTTGCCGGCCAACGACCGGCAGGCGAGCGCCAGCACACAGCCTCTTTCGCAGCAGAGCGTTCCAACCATCCCGGTCAAGACAACCAAGATCGCCCCGGTCACCCCTGCGGCCACAGTTGCCGCGGTAGCGGCGCCGCAGGCCGCACGTAAGGGCGATGCGGTTTCGCCGACGGTGGCTGCTGGGGCGACCGCGATACCGGCGCTGGCGGCCAACGATCCGCGCTGGACTGCGCCGCAATCGAACAGCGACGCTGAAGCCACCCCCTCCGATCAGGCCGCGACTGAGCAGACAGCCGCCAAACCGGCCGACGCGGCAGCTTACGAGGAGCCGTCGGCACAGAGTGATGCCACGACGCAGCTGTCCAAGGTTGCTGCACCAGACGCCGCTGCGAAGGACGGTCACACCGACGGCGCGGAAACCGCCGCTATCCCGACACCGAAACCGCAACTGCCGGATGCGCAATCTTCCGCGGCAGCGGATGATGCCCAGGCCAAGGCCCAGCCACAGAAGGTGGCAGCTGCCGATGCCACCGGACGCATACTCAGGACAGTGACAATGCGCACCGGTCCGAAGAAGAATGCCGCCGCCATGGGAACCGTGCCCGCCAAGTCATCGGTGCAGGTGGTGAGCTGCAAGAAATGGTGCCAGATCGTCTACAACGGCAAGCGCGGCTGGATTTACAAGAGCTACATCAAGACCGGGGCGTGAGCCTTCTCGTGTTCATCGGCCGATAAGCCGCAGGAAGCGCCGCCGCCGTCTCGCATGCTTCGCTTGCCTGAGATGATCGCGGTGTTGCTCAAACGGCACCTCGAACAGACCGCATGTTTCACAGCCTTCGCGTTTGCCGCATATCGGGATCCAGCATTTGACGTCATGCTTCCAGGCGAGCGCAATTCGTTCGAGATGAAGATTGGATGAGCTTTTCACCAGAATCAGTTCGCCGGCCACGGCTGTCTGCTTGATGTAGTCGGAAACCTCTTTGGGTGTGCGCATTTCGACAAACCGGTCAGTGTCGCGATCGGCCTGCGGGGCACCCGAGCGATGTGCATTGTCACCGACATAGATGACCTGGTCGGCGACCTCGCGTGCTGTTTTGTAGGCGTAGCGATATTTTCGGGTCGAGCCGGCATAGTCAGAAATCTGGCCAAGAATGACGCGTTTTCGGCCGGCAGTGGCCTTGGCCATCATGTCGAGGGCAAGGTGAACCGAATGCCAAGGCGACTTGGCGGCATCGACCAGGAATTGCGGGCCGCCATCGGTGACGAGCACCTCGCATCGATTGACCAGCGGCTGGAATGTCGCGACCATCGCCGCCACCTTTTCCGCGGGCACGCCGAGTTCGAGCGCGGCGGCAACGGCAGCTGCCGCCGGCAACCAGAAATGTTCGGCCGGGAATCGCGTTTGGAGTTCCAGCATGCCACCCCGCCAATGGATCGTGAGCGTCAGCCGGTTGGGATAGGCGGCATGGACATCGCTTACCCGATAGTCCGCCCCGGCTGATTGGCCGAAGGTGACGAAACGGCGCCCGGAGGCCATGCCGACGACGTGTGGGTCATCGGCGTTGAGGACCGCAAGGCCGCTCGGCTGCAAGGCATCGACCAAGGCGCGTTTTTCCTGGGCGACGCTCTCCAAGGTTCTGAACGATTTTACATGTTCGAGGCGCACCATGGTGACGATGGCGACATGCGGCTGCAGCATTTCGGCCATTGGCCTGATCGAATCAGGGCCGAAAGTGCCGAGCTCGAAAACGACGTATTCCACCTCGCCTGCCGTCTGCAGACGCCTGGACAGCGTGTTTACCATCGACTCCATCGTGTTAGCGAGAGAGCGCGCGTAGACTGTGCCATGACTAGCGAGAATATGTCCGAGCAAACTTGTCGTCGTCGACTTGCCGGAACTGCCGGTAACGCCAATGAAAATTGCCTTGTTTTTCGCACGCTCCCGCACGGCTTGAGTGCGCCGAGATCGACGTCTAAGGTCGTCTCGAATTTTCCGCAGCCTGATCCATAGAGGATTCATCGCTTGAAGAGCCGCTTGAAACGCCGATGACGACGCTCCAGTTTGCGTTGCCTCACAAAGGCCCGATGTTGTTCAAAGGGCACTTCATAGAGGCCACACTGCTGGCATCCCTCGGTTTTACCGCATACCGGAACCCAGCATTTCACATCATGGGCCCAGGCAAGCGGGATGCGTTCCAAGTGAAGATTGGAAGAACTCTTCAGCAGGATCAACTCGCCAGGCTCTGCCGTTTTCCTGATGTAATCCGAGACCTCTTTCGGCGTGCGCAGTTCAATAAAGCGGTCGTTGTCGAGGTCGGCTTGGCTGGCCTTCGAGCGATGCGCATGCTCGCCAACATAGATCACCTGGTTCGCGATCTCGCGCGCGCTTTTATAAGCGCGCGCATATTTTGTGTTTGAATCGCTAAAGTCCGACAGCTGGCCAAGCACGATCCGCTTTTTGCCAAGGGTTGATTTCGCCACCATATCCAAAGCAAGGGGCAGCGAATGCCAAGGCGCCTTGACAGAGTCGACAATGAAGTGCGGCCCACCCTCAGGGATGATCACCTCGCACCGGTTTTCCCGCGGCTGAAACGTCTCGATCCTGTCCTTGACGGTTTGCGGAGGTACCCCAAGTTCAAGGGCCGTAGCTGCAGCGGCGGCCGCCGGCAGCCAGAAATGCTCCCCTGGGAATGGGGTTTTAAGGTCGAGCACACCGCCGCGCCAGTGCAATCTGAAGCCAAGCATGCGGGGATACGCGGCACTGATCTCGGCAACGCGATAGTCAGCAGCTTCCGACTCTCCGAATGTGACGAAGCGCTGCGCCTGGCCGGATGCCATGGCCAGCACATTGGGATCATCGGCATTGAGCACGGCAAGACCGCCCGGTTCCAGCATATCGACGAGCGCGCGTTTTTCATGAGCGACATTCTCGAGGGTTCTGAAACTGGAGACATGTTCAAGCCGGACCATGGTGACGACAGCTACATGCGGCCGCAACATCTGTGCCAACGGCTTGACGGAATTAACCCCTGACGCTGACACCTCAACCACGACGTAGTTTACGCCACCGATCCGGCGCGAAAGCATCCTCGCCAGCATCTCCAGCGAATGGAAAAGGAGTTCAACATGGACAGAGCCGTGGCTGGCCAATATGTGCCCCAGCAGCGCCGTTACGGTCGATTTTCCCGAGCTGCCGGTTATACCGATGAACGTCGCGTGGCTTTTTGAGCGCGCGCGCCTTGCCCTATAAGCCCGGAGGCGTTGCCCAAGGCTTTTGCGAATTTTCCGCAGTTTCGCATTCATGGCGCCGCCAGATTCCCCAAGCACCGCTGCTTTATGCCTTCACCCCAATGACCAAGTCAAACTGCGGCAATGCAAAGCGCAGGCCAACTCAGATGCAGCGGCCGCCATCGACCTCCAGCGCCACGCCGGTGATGAAGGCGGCTTCGTCGGATGCGAGCCACAGCGCGGCGTTGGCGATATCGAGCGGCGTCGACAGCCGGCCGAGCGGGATCGAGGCGCGGAACTTCTCGCGGATTTCGGGCGTATCGGCGCCCATGAATTTCTCCAGCATGGCGGTTTCGCCGGCGACAGGGCAGAGACAGTTGACGCGGATGTTCTTGGGCGCTAGCTCGACCGCCATCGACTTGGTCGCGGTGATCGCCCAGCCTTTCGAGGCATTGTACCAGGTGAGGCCCGGCCGCGGCCGCAGACCCGCGGTCGAAGCCGTGGTCAGGATGACGCCGCCGCCCTGGCGGTCCATGATCGGCACCACGGCAAGTGCGGCATGGTAGATCGCCTTCATGTTGACTGATGTGATCAGGTCGAAGGTCGCCTCGTCGACATCGAGCATGTCGCCATTGCGATGGGTATATCCGGCATTGTTGACCATGATGTCGATGCGGCCGAAGGCGCTTTTTGCGGCATAGACCATCTCGTCGAATTCGGAACGCTGCGAAACATCGGTCTGGGTCCAGATGGCGGCCTCGCCGATCTCGGCGGCGACACGCTCCGCGCCCTTGGCGTTGAGGTCGGCGACGACGACCTTGGCGCCCTCTTCGGCAAAGCGCCTGGCCATGCCTTCGCCGAAGCCCGCCGCAGCACCGGTTATGACGGCGACCTTGTTTTCCAGACGCATGCTTTTCCCGCTCATTGAAGATCACCCTGCAAGTGAATTTTGCCCTTAGCTTTCGTCACATTCCCGCTCTATGTTGCAGGCGCGAAAGCTCCCCGGGACCCTCTGATAACGACAAGCCTCCGGGTGGCAGCCAGTGTCAAGGCACATTTGGACCGAATCAATATGGAGTGATTGGTCCTTGATGTGACACCATGGCACTGGATAATTTAAATCGATTAGATTATATCAGCCGCGTCACAGCGAGCGGTGTCAAAGCGGACAGACCATGACCAGCCAGATCATCCCCGTCGATCCTTTCGACTTCATCATCTTCGGCGGCACGGGCGACCTGTCGGAACGCAAGCTCCTGCCGTCGCTCTACCATCGCCAGCGCGACCATCAGTTTTCCGAGCCGACCCGCATCATCGGCACGTCGCGCTCGAAGATGAGCGACGAGGAATTCCAGGCCTTCGCCAGCCAAGCGATTTCCGATCACGTCAAGCGGGCCGATATCGACGCCAAGGAGCTGAAGACATTCCTGGCGCGGCTGTGCTACGTGTCGGCCGACGCGACGACGGGCGCCGGCTTCGACAAGCTGAAAAAGGCGATCGGCGACAGCGACCGCATCCGCGCCTTCTACCTGGCGGTGGCGCCGGCGCTGTTCGGCGACATCTCGCACCAGCTGAAAGCGCACAATCTGATCACGCCGAATTCGCGCATCGTGCTGGAAAAGCCGATCGGCCGCGACCTCAATTCGGCGCGCAAGCTCAACGACCTGGTCGGCGACGACTTCCACGAAAGCCAGATCTTCCGCATCGACCACTATCTCGGCAAGGAGACGGTGCAGAACCTGATGGCGTTGCGCTTTGCCAATGCGCTTTACGAGCCGCTGTGGAACTCGGCGCATGTCGACCATGTGCAGATCACGGTCGCCGAGACCGTCGGCCTGGAAGACCGCGTCACCTATTACGACAAGGCCGGCGCGCTGCGCGACATGGTGCAGAACCATATGCTGCAACTGCTTTGCCTGGTTGCCATGGAGGCGCCGTCGTCGATGGATGCGGACGCCGTGCGCGACGAGAAACTGAAGGTGCTGCGCGCGCTGAAGCGGATCAACGGCAACGAAGCGCCCAAGCACACCGTGCGCGGCCAGTATCGTGCCGGCGCCTCGGCCGGTGGCGCCGTCAAAGGCTATGTCGACGAGCTGGGCAAGGACAGTAACACAGAGACCTTCGTCGCCATCAAGGCCGAGATCGGCAACTGGCGCTGGGCCGGCGTGCCGTTTTATCTCCGAACCGGCAAGCGCCTGGCGACCCGGGTCTCTGAAATCGTCATCGAGTTCAAGCCAATCCCGCATTCGATCTTCGGCGACAGCGCCGGACCGATCTTCGCCAACCAGCTGGTCATCCGGCTGCAGCCCGACGAGGGCGTCAAGCAGTTCATCATGATCAAGGATCCGGGTCCGGGCGGCATGCGGCTGCGCCAGATCCCGCTCGACATGAGCTTCGCGCAATCCTTCGATGGTCGTGCGCCGGACGCTTATGAACGGCTGATCATGGATGTGGTACGCGGCAACCAGACGCTGTTCATGCGCCGCGACGAAGTCGAGGCGGCATGGAAGTGGATCGATCCGATCCAGAACGCCTGGGAAAGCGCCAGGCAGGAAGCGCAAGGCTATACGGCCGGCACATGGGGCCCTTCGGCCTCGATTGCGCTGATCGAACGCGACGGGCGGACATGGCACGAGAGCAATTGACCGAGCCGGCCTACAGCTGGAACGGCTTTGCCGGGCGCCAGGACCTGGCGGCAGCCCTTGCCGGCAATGTCGCGGCGCGGCTGACCAAGGCCATCGACGAGCGCGGCACGGCTCTCCTTGCCGTTTCAGGCGGCACCACGCCGGCGAAATTCTTTGCAGCGCTTTCGACCATTCCGATCGCCTGGAACAAGGTGACGGTCACGCTGGTCGACGAACGGTTCGTGCCGGCGTCCTCGCCGCGCTCGAATGCCGGGCTGGTTGCCGCCAATCTGCTCCAGAACGCGGCCGCCGCCGCACACTTCGTGCCAATGTATCACGAGGCCGCAAGCATCGAGACTGCCGCAGCGTCCGACGACACTGCACTCAAGGCACTGTCCTGGCCGCTCGACGTCGTCGTGCTCGGCATGGGCGGCGACGGCCACACCGCGTCGTTCTTTCCCGATGCAGATAACCTCAGCGACTTGCTCGATCCTGCTTCGCGCAGGATCGTGCTGCCGGTGCATGCACCGAGCGGCGGCGAGCCGCGGCTGACCCTATCGATGGCGCGCATCATCGCCGCCGGCTTCATCGCGCTGCATATCGAAGGCGAGGACAAGCGCACCGCCTTCGAGAATGCGATGGGACCGGGTGCGAAGAAGCCCATTCGCAAAGTGCTCGAAGCAGCCCCGATACCAGTAGAGGTGTTCTGGGCACCCTGATTTTCACGAAAGCAGTCCCGGCAAACAGTGGGAGGACGTTCTCCGGGGCTCGAAAGGACCGACCATGACAGCCAGACGCGACATTGAAGCCATCACGGAACGCATCCGCCAGCGCTCGAAAGCCGGCCGCGAGCGCTATCTCGGCCGCATCGCCGAGGCCTCGAACCGCACCGCCAACCGATCGGTGCTGTCCTGCGGCAACCTCGCGCATGGCTTTGCCGTCTGCAGCCCGTCTGAAAAGCTGGCGCTCGGCGCCGACAAGGTGCCGAACCTGGGCATCATCACTTCCTACAACGATATGCTGTCGGCGCATCAGCCGTTCGAGACGTTTCCGGCGCTGATCAAGGATGCCGCGCGGGAAGTTGGTGGCATCGCGCAGGTGGCCGGCGGCGTGCCGGCCATGTGCGATGGCGTAACCCAGGGACAGCCCGGCATGGAGCTGTCGCTGTTTTCACGCGACATCATCGCTATGGCCGCCGCGATCGGCCTGTCGCACAACATGTTCGACGCCGCCGTCTATCTCGGTGTCTGCGACAAGATCGTGCCGGGGCTGGTGATCGCGGCCCTCACCTTCGGCCATCTGCCGGCGGTGTTCGTGCCGGCTGGACCGATGACGACGGGCCTGCCCAATGACGAGAAAGCCAAGGTTCGCCAGCTCTATGCCGAAGGCAAAGCCGGTCGCGCCGAACTGCTTGAGGCCGAGTCCAAATCCTACCATGGGCCGGGCACCTGCACCTTCTACGGCACCGCCAATTCCAACCAGATGCTGATGGAGATCATGGGCCTGCATACGCCCGGCGCCTCCTTCGTCAATCCGGGCACGCCGCTGCGCGACGCGCTGACGCGTGAGGCGACGAAGCGGGCGCTGGCGATCACCGCGCTGGGCAACGCCTACACGCCGGTCGGCCGCATGATCGACGAACGCTCTTTCGTCAACGGCGTGGTCGGCCTGCACGCCACCGGCGGCTCGACCAACCACACCATCCATCTCATCGCCATGGCCGCGGCGGCCGGCATCACGCTGACCTGGCAGGACATTTCCGACCTGTCGGAAGCGGTGCCGCTTCTGGCCCGCGTCTATCCGAACGGGCTTGCCGACGTGAACCATTTCCATGCCGCCGGTGGGCTTGGCTTCCTGATCCGCGAACTGCTCGACGAAGGCGTCCTGCATGAGGATGTCCAGACAGTGTGGGGCGAAGGCCTCCGGCCCTATGCGGTCGAGGCCAGGCTCGGCGAAGACGGCAGCGTGGTGCGCGAAGCCTCGCCGCTGCAGAGCGGCGACGAGAAAGTGCTGGCGCCTTTCAAAAAGGCCTTCCAGCCGACCGGCGGCCTGAAGGTGCTGGCCGGCAACCTCGGCCATGCGGTCATCAAGACCTCCGCCGTGAAGCCGGAACGCCGCGTCATCGAGGCGCCGGCCAAGGTGTTCGACAGCCAGCAAGGCCTCAACGAAGCCTTCAAGGCCGGCACGCTCACAGGCGACTTCATCGCCGTCATCCGCTTCCAGGGGCCGAAGGCCAACGGCATGCCGGAACTGCACAAGCTGACCACTGTGCTTGGCATCCTGCAGGATCGCGGCCAGCGCGTCGCGCTGGTCACCGACGGGCGCATGTCGGGTGCTTCCGGCAAGGTGCCGGCGGCGATCCATGTGACGCCGGAAGCGGTCGAGGAAGGGCCTATCGCCCGGATCCATGACGGCGACATCATCCGGCTCGACGCCGACGCCGGCACGCTGGAAGTGCTGGTGCCGGGCCCCGAGCTCGCACTACGCCGCACGGCCGACATCGATCTCATCGGCAACGAGTTCGGCTTCGGCCGCGAGCTGTTCGCCGGTTTCCGCCAGCTGGTCGGCCGCGCCGATCATGGCGCCAGCGCTTTCGGCACGGCCTGAACCATCATTTCCTGCGATATAAAAAGGGCGGCTCAAGGCCGCCCTTTTTCGTTTGGGATGAAACGCCAGAGCGTTTCACCGTTTCACGGAAACGGCGAACCGCTCTATCTCTTTGTTTTTGCGCAATTCCGGACGGAAAACCGCTCACACTTTTCCTGGAATTGCTCTAACTACGGCTGGACCGTAATCTCGGTGCGTTCGCCGGCCTTGACGGTCACCGGCATTTCCTTGTCCTGGCCTTCACCGGACATGTGGCGGACGACAGCATAGTCGCCGGCCGGAATGGTCTGCTGCCAGGTGTCGCCATAGCTCAGGCCAAGCGCCTTGCGGTTGCCCTGGATGTCCTTCTTCGGCGACAGCACCTCGATCGAATAGGCGCCCGGCGCCGACATGGCCAGCACGCCGGCATCGAGCGTCACCTTAACGTCTTGGTCGTCGCCGACCTTGACGCTGAACGGCTGCTCGACGGTCGCGAGGTCGAGCGCGGTGACCGCGACATAGTCGTCCGGCGGCAGCCAGAACTTGCTGTCAGGGCCATAGGAATGAGCGACGTCTTCACGAGAGCCGTCGATCTTTTTCTTGGCCTTGACGATCTGGATGCTGATGCCCGACGAGTCGGCCTTGTCGCCGCCCGGGGTGTAATAGGCGTTGACGACGGCATGGCCGACGCCGACGACGATGTCCTTTTCGACCGTCTGGCCGGCGGCGAGTTGGATGGTCTCGGTCACCGAGCCGCTGCCGATCGCAACCGTCACCTTCTGCTCACCCGCCGGCACGATGATCTTGGTATCGCCATAGTGAGTGGTGCTGCCGCCCGGGAAGGCGAAGTCGACATGGGCTTCGTCGCTGATATCGGCCCCTTGGTAGGCCTTCGGATGGATGAGCATGGTGCCGGCGTTCAAGGTGAAGAGCGGCTTGTAGACCTGCCCGGCCTCGATCTTGACCTTCTGTTCGACCTGGGCCTCATCGGCGCGCGCGACGACGATATAGTCGCCCGGCTCGAGATTGGCCTCGTAGCTGTTGTACTGGGTGGTGACGGACTCGCCGCGTGTGCCATCGGACTTGGCCTTGTAGACCTCCCAGGCATTGCCATCGGTGATCGGATCGCCGCCTTCGGCCATGACCACGCTCGGTATGAAATTGAATTCGGGCTTGGCCGGTTCGGGCGCCGGTGCCGGAGCAGGCGCCGGCGCAGGTTCAGGCGCTGGTGCTGGGGCGGCGACGGTTTCGACCAGCGCTTCCTGCAGCGCTTTCTCGTCCGAGGCCTGGATGTATTTGCCGCCTGTGTTGTCGGCGAGACAAGCGATCTGCTTGCCTTCGTCGGCGGTCAGGCCGAAGCCGACGACATCGGCGGTGAAGTCGACGCCCGACGCTTCCAGCTCCTTGCCAAGCGCGCACGGGTCACCTTCGCAGGTTTCAAGCCCGTCGGTGATGAGAACGACGGTCGCCTTGTCCTCGGTGTATTTCAAGGCTTCAGCCGCCTGCTTGACGGCAGCGGTCAGCGGCGTCTTGCCCAAAAATTTCAGGCTGTCGGCGGCGGCCGAAATGGCACTGGCCGAGCCCGCCTGCGGCGGCACGATCAGCTCGATGTCCTCGCAGCTGCCCTTCTCGCGATGGCCATAGGCCATGAAGCCGATCTCGTCGTCGGCCGGAACCGACTGCAGAACGGTCCTGAGCGATTCGCGCGCGATTTCGAGCTTCGGCTTGCCGTCGATCTGGGCCCACATCGAGCCTGAAGCGTCAAGGATGATGATGACCTTGTTTGCGGCAAAGCCGAGCGACGTCATCGACAAAAGGAGCAGCGCCGCAGCGACGCTCCGCAAAAGTCCCGCCATTGGAATCTCCTTGAGGCCGCCCTCTGGTCCGCGCCGGAAGCTATTTGACGGCGCGTTCGGACACAAGCCTAGAGCGAGTCACGAACGGTTGCAGTGTAACAGGATCGGCCCGGGCCAACGACCTATTCCGGGGCTGGCCCAGCACCGCATCAATAGGTGGTGCGCCGCTCCTCGGAAGGCGGACGGCCGAACTGCAGCCGGTAGCTCTGCGCGAAATACGAGTGCGAGGTGAAGCCGGTGGCGATCGCCACATCGAGGATCGGCATGTTGGTCTGGCGCAGCAATTCGCGCGCCCGCTCGAGCCTGAGCCGCATGTAATAGCGGCCGGGGGTGACGCTCAGATGGCGCAGGAACAGGCGCTCGACCTGGCGCACCGACAGGCCCGCCGACTTGGCAAGCTGCACCGCCGACAGCGGCTCGTCGAGATGGTCGGCCATCAGTTCGACGATGCGCCTCAGCTTCTCCGACTTGCCGGTGAGATCACGTTCCGGCCCGACGCGCTGGCGGTCTCCGGCGGAGCGGATGCGCTCATGCTGGAACTGGTTGGCGACGCCATTGGCGAGGTTCGAGCCGAAATCGCCACGCACGATCTCCAGCATCAGGTCGATCGAGGTGGTGCCGCCGGCGCAGGTGTAGCGCTTGCGGTCGATCTCGAAGACGTTGCCAGTGCAATTGATGTCGGGAAAGCGCTCGACGAAGCCGGCGCGGTTTTCCCAATGGATGGTGCAGCGATAGCCTTCGAGCTGGCCGGCTTCGGCAAGCAGATAGGAACCGACAGACAGCGCGCCGAGCGCGTTGCCGCGCCGACCCCAGCTGCGCAGCGCGGCCAGCACCTTGCTCTTGCCGGGGAATTCGGTGGTCAGCCCGACCGAGACGAACAGGATGTCGACCGGCGGCAGGTCGGCCACGGCATAGTCGATCTTGAGTGGCAGGCCGTTGGAGGCCATGACCGGATCACCGTCGGCCGAAACCGTCGTCCAGCCATAGAAATCGCGGCCGAGCAGGCGGTTGGCCGAGCGGAAAGTGTCGATTGCCGCGGCCAGCGAAAACATCGAAAACTTGTCGACCAGCAGGAACGCGAATTGCCGGCCGCCTTGAACGGGATCATCCATGACCGGCCGTTCAGAGGGAACAATGGGGTTCGGCAAAGAAGCTGCTTTCCGGGTCAGAAGGAGGGCCGCTTCAAGCCGGCCGCAAGGTAGGCTGAGGCTAACGTATTGGCCATCAGCATGGCAATGGTCATCGGTCCGACACCGCCGGGCACCGGAGTGATGGCGCCGGCCGCCTTCGCCGCCTCGGCATAGGCGACGTCGCCGACGAGGCGGGTCTTGCCTTCGCCCTTCTCGGGCGCCGGAACGCGGTTGATCCCGACATCGATCACGGTGGCGCCCGGCTTGACCCAGTCGCCCTTGACCATTTCAGGCCGGCCGACGGCAGCCACCAGAATGTCGGCGGTGCGGGCCAGCGCCGGCAAGTCCCTGGTGCGGCTGTGGGCGATGGTGACGGTGCAATTGGCGGCAAGCAGCAGATTGGCCATCGGCTTGCCGACGATGTTGGAGCGGCCAACGACCACCGCATTGAGGCCGGAAAGATCCTTGCCGCGCACGCGTTCGATCAGAAGCATGGAGCCTGCCGGCGTGCAAGGCACGAAGGCGGTCTCGAGTTCGCCGGTGCCGAGTTTGCCGACATTGATGAAGTGGAAGCCGTCGACATCCTTTTGCGGCGCGATGGCCTGGATGATCTTGCCGGCATCGATATGGGCAGGAAGCGGCAGCTGCACCAGGATGCCGTTGACGGCCGGATCGGCATTGAGCTCGCCGATGATCTTGAGCAGCGCCGCTTCGGACGTGTCCGCCGGCAGTGTGTGCTGCAGCGAATGAAAGCCGCATTCCTTGGCGGTGCGCGACTTGGAGGCGACATAGACCTGGCTTGCCGGATCCTCGCCGACGATGACCACCGCCAGGCCGGGCTTGGCCTTACCCTTGGCGATCAGGTCCGCGGTCAAGGTCTTGACCTTCTGAACCACGTCTCCGGCGACGATCTTTCCGTCAATCACTTCGGCCATGAACCATCCTCGACATCATTCCAGCCAAGGCGCAAAGCGCACCTTGAGCATTGTTTCGTGCATGTCGTTGTTCCAAACGTTCCGCCCGTTCGGGTCAAGCCCGACGGCAGCGCTTTTTGGGCGCCATGCTTGCGCGGCATTTTCACGAAATTTGGCCCAGGCAATCCCGTCAAAGCGCCGTCGGATGCCGCTAACTCGAAACCGGCAGCTTTTATTCCGTGCTGGCGGGGTCAGAGCGGCTCATCCTTTCACGGAAAGGCTGAACCGCTCTATTTCTTGTTTTGACGCAATTCCCAAGGGAAAGCGCGCTACGCGCTTTTCCCGGGAAAACCGCTTCACACTTTTCCTGGAATTGCTCAGAAATAGCGGCGGCGCGAACGGTTTTCGGTGAGTTCGCGAACCGCCTCGCGAAATTCGCGCAGGCCGGCGCGGATATCGTCGGTTTGCGCTTGCTGGTCGTCCGGCGCCGTCTCGGCCGGCTGCGCAGAAGACCACCTCTCTGGCGCTGCCTGCAACGGCTGGGCCTGCGAATAGGCGTAGTCAGCCGGCTGAGTGGGCTGCGCGTAGCCGGGCTGCTGCTCATAGGCGGGCGGCGCCTCGTGCCGGAAGTCCGGCTGACGATAGCCGACGGGCTCCTGCATCGGTCTCGTGCGCTCGGCGATGGCCGGCGTGGCTGGTTGGGCGTGGCCTGTCTTGGCGGGTCTTTCCAGCGGCGCCTCGCCGCGTGGTATGGCTTTGCGGACGGCCGAAAGCATCCCGCCGAACAGACCTGGGTTCCGGGTAGGAGCCGTCTCGACCGGCTGCATCGGAGGTGCTGCAGGTGCAGGCAGCGGCGCGCGATAGACCTTGTCTTCGACGGGTGGCCGTCGCTCGTCCATCCGGCCGCGCGAACGCGAACTGGCGGCGTCGCGCAGGCTGGCAAAGGCGCCGCGCATCGCACCGAGACCGATGCCGGAAGCAAGGCCGAGCAGCAGGCCGGCCAGCGCGATCACAGCGCGTGACGGTCCGTTGGGTTCGAGTGGCGGTTGCGCTTTGGTCAGCACGTTGATGTTGGTGGTGTTGATGTTTTGCTGTTCGCCGGTCTCCTTGGCGCGCAGCAGATATTGTTCATAGACGGAGCGCTTGGCGGTGGCATCGCGCTCCAGTTCGCGCAGGCTGACCAGATCGCTGTTGACGTCGCCGCTCTGGACCTTTGCCTGGGCCAGGCGGGAAGCGAGATCCTGCTCAACCTGGACCGAGCGCTTCAAGTCGACCTGCAGCGACGAGGCGATGCGGCGCAGTTCCCCGGCGATGCGCTCGCGTGAGCCGTCGAGCTGGGCGTTGAGCGCCTGGTATTCAGGATGGCGCGGCCCCAGACGCACGGCGGCGCGGTCGGCCTCCTGCTTCAAAGCTGCATATTGTGCGCGCAGTTCGCTCATCGTGTTGGAATTGATTTCTTCCGGCAAGGTGCCGTTGATAACCGAATTGACGTCCAGCGAACGCGCCGACGCGGCCCGCGCATTGAGTTCCAGCGTGCGGGCTCGGGTGACGGAGAGCTGCTCGTTAAGTTTCAGCATCTGGTCGTCGCTGATCAGATGGCCCTGCGCGTCGACGAGATCATGCGTGGCCCTGAAATCCTCGACCTTGCGCTCGGCCGTCTCGACATCCTTGCGCAGGTCATCGAGCTTGGCCGTCAGCTGGTCCGTCGCGCGTCCGGCCATCCCGAACTGGTATTGGGCCGCCTCCTGCTGGAAAACGTCCCTCGTCGTGTTGGCGATCTCCGCCGACTTGTCGGCACTTTGGGTGGTGGCGCTGATGGAAACGACAAAGCTCTTGCCGCTGCGTTCGACCGACAGGCTCTTGGCCAGATTGCCAACCGCCAGCGCCTGGCGGCGCACTTCGCCGGCACCGCCAGGCCCATCCTGGCGCGACAGGATCGAGCGGATGAGCGACATGACGCCAAGACCGCCGGAACCCTGTCCGTTGAACTCCGGATCGTCGACGAGATTGAGATCGGCGACGACCTTGTCGAGGACCTTGCCTGATGTCACCATCTTGATACGGGTTTCGACAACGGCCAGCGCCGCATCTGGCTGCCCGACCGGTTGGGTGAGATCGTTGTCGGACAGCTTCAGGTCGCCTGGCTCAATGACCACCTGGGTGGTGGCCTCGTATTTCTTCGGCGTCGAGACGGCAATGGCAACGCCCAGTACCGTTCCCAGTATCGTCGTCGAGACGATCAGCAGCTTGGACCGGGTGATGCCGCGGACAACCTGCACCGGGTCGATCAGCGGCTTCCATTGCTGATCGTCGTCATCGTCGCGGTCCGGCCGCTGCGTGTCGCCGGCATAGCGGGGTTGTGAACGGTAGGCTTCGAAACGCGTAGCCTCGGCGCGCGGTCTGAAGTCAGACGCGTCGCCCGAAACAGGTTCGCGGTCGGCTCGTGGCGGGTCGGGCGGTGACGCTGGCGCGGGATTCGACCGCGCCTCGCGCTGCGAGCGGGCAATCCGATGACGCGTGGCGGCGTCCTCGCGCCATGACGGATCGGCGCGGTCGCCGATCGAAACCGGCGACGCATCCGCCGCCTCGTCGCCGCGCACAGCCTTGCCGAGCGCCAGGAGCGAGCGCTCGCGCCTCCAGTCTTCACGGTTTTCCCTGTCGACCATTGTCTTGAAACTTACCCTTGGCGGCTTGGGAGCGGCGATCGGCCAATCGTTAAGCCACGCTAAACAGGCATGGGAAACAAAAGGTTAATTTCCTTGGCCCGAAGCCGAAGTTTCTGGCTTCTGCCGCACATTGTCGAGAGCGTAAAAGGGTGGTCAGAACCGCACGTTAAACTTTCCGGCCTATGGCTTTCCTCGACATGATGCAGGCCAGCGACACACCGCAAAGGCGGACACTCGCCCGGATCGGTACCTTCGTGGCCGAACGACGGGGGCTGGTCCGCGACTATCTCTCAGCGATCAGCGGCGCCGGCGGGCGGCTGGTGTTCTCACTCGCCTATTTCATCGCACTCGCCAACACGCTGTCGATCGCCGAGTTCGGCATGTTCGCCACCGCTTCCGCCGCCGGCGTCATGCTGTCGCGGATCCTCGCCTTCGGCTTCATCTCGGCGCTCTACCGTACCGCCACCATCCGCCCCAACCTGATCGGCACGTTCACCGCCGGCTTCCTGATGCTTGGCGTCGTGTCCTTGCCGCTGCTGGCGGTAGCCTCCTGGGGCGTCTACCTGATCTTCTTCGCCAGCACCGTGCCGCTGGCCATCTTTACCGCAATCGTCTTTGCCGAAGCACTTTTGTGGCGGCCGGTCGAGGTGGTGCTGATCGTCAACAATGGGCTCGGCAAATTCGGCCGTGCCGCGGTGCTGTCGATCGTGACAACGGCGTTTCGCGCGCTTGGCGCGGTGCTGTTCATGCTGTCGGGGCAGCACAGCGTCTGGGTGTGGTCGTTGTTCTACATCGGCGCCAACGCTGCCTCGCTGCTGCTTGCCTTCGGCTTCTACTATCCGCGCCAGCGGCTCAGGCTGCGCACCGAGCTGTATCTGCGGCGGCTGGCCGATTCGATCTATGTCGCCGGCGCCGAAGTGCTGTTCTACCTGCAGTCGGAGTTCGACAAACTGCTCGTGCTGGCGATCGGCGGGCCGCATCTGGCGGGCATCTATGCCATCATCATGCGGTTGGTCGACCTGACCGCAATCCCGATCCGCACCTTCTCGATGATGCTGGTGCAGCGCATGATGCGGGCGCCGGAGCTATTGTCGCGACTGCGGGTCAAGAGCGGCATCGAAGCCGGCGTGTTCCTGGTGTCGACTTTGGCACTGGCGGCACTCGGCATCGTGCTGCATTTCTTCCCCAATGCGCTGGGCAGGAATGTCGCCGAGGCAGCACCGCTGGTGGCATTGGCAATCGGCGTGCCGGGACTGCGCAACCTGGTCGAATACCAGGCCGAGCTTCTGTTCGCGCGCGGGCAGACTGCGATCCGCGCACTCAATCTCGGCCTGCTGGCCGGGCTGAAGGCGCTGCTGTTGACCTATGTGCTGACCACGATCGTCGACACGCCCACTCTGGTGCTGTCGCTCAATGTCGTCTTCCTGCTGCTCTATCTCGCCTCGGCACTGCTGACTTACTCGGCGATGCGCAAGCCGGCAAAAGCTATTTAGTCCAGCCCGATCAGACGGCGGATGCGGCCGATATCGGTGCCGATGAAGGATTGCATGCCGATCGCCACCTGCCCCGGCGCCATGGCGGCGACGAAGCTTCGGAATTCGTCATCCGACAGCGCCTCTCCGGTCCAATGCACCCGGCAGAATTCTTCCGAGCCGTGGAAATGGCCGGCGCCCTTCAGCACATCATCGACATAGCGGCCGTAGATCATGCATTCGGAGAATCGGCGCGCCGAGCCGATGACCTCGACCCAGTTCCGGCCATGGACCTTCTCGATCTGAGCACACATCGCCGTCACGGTCTGCCTGCGCCAGGCAATCAGCGTCGAAATATAGTCGTGGGTCGAAACTTCGGATGGATCGATGCCAAGCGCCGAACCCGCATTGCGCGACCAGATGCGGTGCTCGTCGTGACCCTCGCTCGACAGCACGCCGTCGCGGCGGAACAGCCGCACCTTGCCGTCGCGCCAGAAGGCGTTCAGATCGAACGGTTTGACGAACGCGACGTCGGAATCGCAGAAGACCAGCACGTCTTCCCCCGCATGCGCAGCGATGGCGATGCGGCGCAGCTGCTGCACATGCCAGCCGCGCAACGGCTGGGTCTTGAAACTGAGCCAGAGGCGGCGGCGAAACAGGCTCATCGGATCGTCGAACACGCGCAGCCAGCGCGGCAGCAGGTCGCGTTCGTCGACGACAGTGCGGTGGCTGTTTTCCAATTGGCGGAACAGCGCGACGTCGCGATGCTCAACCAGTATGTAGTGATGCGCCACGCCGGAGACATGGCGGTCGAGGGTCTCGCACAGCAGGCGGCAGCGCTCGAAATCCGGCGCATAGCTGGCGGTCACCACCGCCGCTGTCGGCGTCTGCGGCAGGACGCCCGTGTCGGCGGCGGTATCAGGCACGAAGCGGCTGTTCACCGCAGATCTCCGGCAGGCCTGGGCCGATGCGAAAATTTCTGCCTGACGACACGCCACAGAAACACCGGATTGCCGACGACGTAGCGGCGCCACAGCCGGCCCGGCTCGATGCACAGGCGGAACAGCCATTCGAGCCTCAGCCGACGCATCCACAGCGGCGCTCGCGGCACGGAGCCGGAGAGGAAATCGAGCAGCGCGCCAACGGCGATCGGCAGCGTGCAGTGGCGAGCGTCGATATGACGGGCGATCCACAATTCCTGGCGCGGCACGCCCATGGCGACAAGCAGCACGTCGGGCCGCAACGCCTCGATGCGGTCGACGATTGCCTGCTCTTCGGCGGGCGAGAAATAGCCGTCATGGATGACGACGAATTTGTGCTGCACGGCCAGCGCCGTCAGCTTGATCGACGCCGCCTCGGCGTTGGCGCGGGTGGCGCCAAGCAGCCCGACTGTCAGCGGCCTTGCCGATGCCTGCAGAAAGGCCGGAATGAAATCGGTGCCGTTGAGATTGTCCGGGAATGGCGCGCCGTAGAGCAGCTTTGCCGCCAGATCGACGCCGACGCCGTCGGGCAGGATGAGGAAATCGTCGAGCGCTTCGGCAAAGACCGGGTCGGTATAGGCGATGTTGGCATTGTGAGCGTTAAGGAAACTGACCTTGGTGAAGCGCCGCTCGGCAATCAGCCGGGCCAGCAGCGCGATCGCGTCATCCCAGCGGATGGCGAGGACCGAAATGCCGAGGATCATCTTCAGCGTGTCTAGCCCAAGGGCGGCGCGGGCGGTGTGCATATTCATGCAAACACCTCCTGCCCGACCGGCCCCAGCGTTTCCAGGCCGAGCCTGATCGCGGCGTCGAGTGCCTTCATTTGACTGCGATGGAATGCGGTGCCGTCTACATCCCTGACATCGGCGGCCGCCGCTTCCAGCGCGCCGGCGAAGGCGGCCGGATCGTCTGTCACCACGCAGTTGGCCGGGCGATGGTCGATGCCGCGCAGCGAGCGGCTGGTGGCGACCGACGGCAGGCCGAGCTCGAAGGTTTCGATGGTCTTGAGCTGCACGCCGCTGCCGGCGGTGCTGATCAGCGGAATGACGGCGGCGCCGCGCACAAAAGCCTGCGCATCGGGCACACGGCCGACGAATTCGACACCGGGATGCGCAGAGGTGATGTCGGACGGCATGTTGCCGGCGATCCTGATGCGAAAATTGCGCCTGAGATGTGGCACGACTTTTTCCAGGAACCAGTCGAGGCCGATGCGGTTCGGCTGCCAGGTCCAGGTGCCGATCAGTGCCGCGTCGCAATCGATGCGGCGCGGCCTTGCCGGCTTCGGCACTGTCGCAGTGGTCACCAGCGGCAGCACCGCCGAGCGGTCGTCGGAGGCAACGCCGAGTGCGGCGCGGTCTTCCTCGGCCAGCGTGAAGACGAAGCGGGCCCGGCGGCAGAGCCGCTCTTCCATGGTCTTGAGGAGCCTCGCCTCGCGGGCAAACAGCAGGCGCTGGAAGCGACTGTTTGCTGCGGCCGCATTTTCCCTGGCCGAAGCATGTTCGACATTGTGGGCGACGAAGATCGATGGGCGGTCGGCGAACAGTTTTTCAAAGGCGCCAGCGAGCTGCACGGAATTCAGGACATAGCCGTCGAAAGGGCCGGCACGTTCGATGGCGGCGCGGACTTCGCTGTCGGAAACCGCGCGTAGCTTCACAGAAGCGAAGGTGAGTCCTGACAGCATCGCCTTGCCGAGCCAGGCGAGCTTCCGCATCGCCGATGCGCTTTCCGTGCGCACGTCGACGGCGCCGAGCACGATGGTGTTTTCGGGGTCGCTTGCCGCCTTGCCCGGCCAGATAAAGCCTATAACGGTGACGCGCACGCCGGCGCGCCGCAAGGCAGCGATGATCGCAGCGTTGGCGATCTCATAGCCCGAGGCGAGTGCGCCGTCGGGCACGATCGATGTGGCGAACAGCAGATGCATCTCACCTATCCAGGCGTCAGCCACTATCAAAGCTGGGTGAACCCTTGATTAAGTCATGCAAAGCAGCGGATGAAAGGCACCGATCAGCAGGCTCGCTGCGAAAGGTGATTAACGAAACGTTATCATCGCGGTGCTATCGGAAGCCAGATTTAATACATGCGGCTGGAGCGGATGATCCCTTTGCCATCGGATGGTTCGGTATCGATCGCGGGACGCTCTCCGGGGCTCGCCGCCGACACCATCGAAGCCGTCGTCACGCTGCCGACTTTCAAGCGGCCGCAACTGCTCCTGGAAACGCTGGCGTCGCTCAAGGCGCAAACGACTGCCAGGCGTTTTGCCGTCATCGTCATCGAGAATGAGGCTGAAGCGCGTGAGGGCGCCAAGGCGGCAGTGCCGCTGTTCGAGCGCGCTGATATCCAGGGCATGGTTATCATCGCGCATGAGCGCGGCAATTGCAGCGCCTACAATGCCGGCTGGCAGACGGCGATCCTGCATTTTCCTGGCTTCCGCCATCTGCTGGTCATCGACGATGACGAGATCGCCGACGCCGACTGGCTGGAGCGGATGTGCGAGGCGTCGGAGACGCTTGGCGCCGACATTGTCGGCGGGCCGCAAGTACCGGTGTTTGCCGATCAGGCTCACGCCAAATGGGCCGAGCACCCCGTGTTTGCGCCGCCCTATCGCGAGACCGGGCGCGTGGCCGCACTCTACTCCTCGGGCAACCTTCTGGTCGGGCGCAACGTGCTCACCGCCATGGGACCGCCCTTCCTCGACCTCCGCTTCAACTTCATGGGCGGCGGCGATTCCGACTTCCTCAGCCGGTCGGCGCAGAAAGGTTTCGTGCTTGGCTGGTGCGCCGAGGCCAAGGTGCGCGAAGGCGTTCCGGCCAGGCGCGTCGAGGCCGACTGGATCCGCGCCCGCTCCTTGCGCAACGGCGTGATCTCGACCCTGGTCGAGAAAAAGAAACGCGCCGGCACGCCGTTGGCCGGCGTCAAGGTGTTTGCCAAAAGTCTGGCGCTGCTTGCCGCTTCGCCGCTGCGCGGTGCGATCAAGCTGGCGCGGACAGGCTCCTTGTCGACGGCGCTTTATCCCGTCTATGTCGCGCTCGGCCGCGTGCTTGCCGAATTCGGATACGCCAATGAGCAATACAGGCAGCCTGAAAAGAACTGACGAGCTGCTGCTGGGCGGCATCGTCACCCGCGACGGCGTGGCGACGGCGATTGCCGCGCTGTTGTTTGCCGTCATCATCGTGTCGTTCCGGCCGTTTCAGCCGGCAGGTGCGGAACTGACCGGCGACGGAGGCGACATCGTCAACCAGCTCGGCTTCAGTTCGCTCGGCGCCATTTCGATCTTCTCACTGCTGACGTTCGCCGACCCCAAGGTGGTGCGCTCGCTGCTCAGCCCGTCCTGGATCCTGATCCTCGGCTTTTTCATGCTTTCGGTCATCAACGCGACCGACCCGTCCTCGGCGATGCGCGCGGCCTTTTTCACGCTGCTCGGCGTCTTGACGATAGCGACGGTCCTGGTGCTGCCGCGCGACGCCGAGAGTTTTTCGAAAGTCATCATCTTCTGCGCCATCGTCGTCATCGGCCTGTCCTATATCGGCCTCATCGTCTTTCCGCACGAGGCGCTGCACACGGCCGACTCGCAGGAGCCTGAACATGCGGGCCTGTGGCGCGGCGTCTTCGCCCACAAGAACATCGCCGGGCCGATCATGGCCTGTTTCAGCTTTGCCGGGCTCTATCTCTTCCGGCGCGGCCAGAAATTCTGGGGCGTGGCGATCTTCAGCGCGGCGATGGTCTTCATGCTGCACACCGGCTCCAAGACGACGGCCGGCCTGGTGCCGTTCTCGATTCTGATCGTGGTGCTGCCAGGCCTGATCGGCATGCGGTTCGGCACGCCGATCCTGTTTGCGCTGGCGATCATCGCGACGGCGGTCGGCACGCTCGGCATCGTCTTCATCCCGCCGGTGAAGGAGCTGGCGGCGACCTATTTCCCCGACCTCACCTATACCGGACGTACGACGCTGTGGGAGTTCTCCGGCGAGATGCTGGCGAAGAAGCCGTGGACCGGCTACGGCTATGAAAGTTTTTGGGGCACGCCGCTGCTGCTCAGCCAGGACCAGCCTTTCGACCGGCCCTGGGACATCCGGACAATCGTGCATGGCCATGACGGCTATCTCGACATCGCCGTGCTGATGGGCATTCCGGCGCTTTGTGTGGCCGTCTACACCTTCCTGATCGCGCCGCTGCGCGACTACATGCGCATCCCGCCGCGCAAGGAGAACATCTATCTCGGTGACTTCTTCATGATGGTGGTGCTGTTTACGGCGCTGAACGCTTTCCTCGAAAGCTTCTTCTTCCATCGCGGCGACCCGGTCTGGCTGTTCTTCGTGCTCGGCGTGCTTGGCCTGAGGCAAGTGTCGCTGCGGCCGATCGCGGTGCGCCGGCGCTCTTACCGGCTGGCCTGATCCAGCCAGCCTTGAGGGTCTTCCCCGCCCGTCGGTGAGCGTTTAAGGAGAAGCCTGTCTCGGAGGGCTCTCAAATGACGATCAGGCTTGTTCTCGCCGGCTGCGGCAATATGGGTTACGCCATGCTGGCGGGCTGGCTGAAATCCGGCAAGCTTGCTCCGCATGCCGTGTTCGTGGTCGAGCCCAATGCCGAGTTGCGCAAGCGCGCCGAGCATCTTGGCTGCGGTGTCGCCGAGGATGCCAACGGCATCCCGGCCGATGCTGAGCCCGACCTCGTCGTCATCGCCGTGAAGCCGCAAGTCATCCGTGACGTCACCACTGCCTACAAGCGTTTCGCCGATGGCAGGACCACCTTCGTCAGCATCGCCGCCGGCACGCCTGTCGCCACGTTCGAGCATATCCTCGGCCATCTCGCACCCATCATCCGCTGCATGCCGAACACGCCGGCGGCAATCGGCAAGGGCATGATGGTGGTCTATTCCAACCCGCTGGTGACCGACGATGTCAGACGTTTCGTCGCCGAGTTGCTGTCGGCGAGCGGGGTGGTGACGACGATCGACGATGAAGGCCTGATGGATGCGGTGACGGCGGTTTCGGGGTCCGGCCCGGCCTACATCTTCCACTTCATCGAGGCGCTGACGGTTGCCGCCGAGAAGGCCGGGCTGCCGGCCGAGACCGCCAGGCTGCTGGCCATGCAGACCGTCTATGGTGCCGCCGCGCTCGCCGCCGAAAGCGGCGAGGAGCCCGGCCTGCTGCGCCAGCAGGTCACCAGCCCCAACGGTACGACCGCCGCAGCACTTGCCGTGCTGATGGGCGAAGACCGGCTGACCAAGCTGCTGACCGAAGCGGTGGAAGCGGCGCGGTTGCGGTCGATAGAGCTGGGGAAGTAGGTCAGGCCAGATCGGTGTAGGAAAAGTCTTTCCCTTTGTAGAGCAAGGGCATGCCACGGCTTTTTGCCGATGCATATGACAGGCAGTCGGCGAGATTGAGCTGAGCCGGGTGGCCGCGACCTTTGCCATAGTCCGAAAAAGCCTGGATCGCGAGCTTGGTATCACCACTTTCGATCGGAACCACCTCGATCGCGGCCTCGCGCAGGAAGTCTTCTATCGCCCTCTCGGCGAAGAGCGGCTCCACCACCAACTTCGATGAAAGCCGCATCGCCGCTTCGAGCACGACCAGCGGAGATGTTATCCGTATCGAGGCCTGCCCGATCCGGCGGCTCCACTCGGCGGCGTCTTCCTCTCCGGAGAGGACAGCGATCACCACCGAGGTGTCGATGAACATCAGGAATGTCCCCACATCTCGTCGATCTCATCCTTGGTCAAATCCCTGCCGCCGCTTCCCGCCTTGGCCTTCAGGTCGTTCGAGATGGCGGCCAGCCGTTCAGCCAGCGGAACCTGTTCGCGTTCGCGCTGAAGCTCGGATTCGAGCGCTTCGATTACCGCCTCGGTCATTGAAATCTTTCGCTTTTCGGCAAGTTGCCGGGCGAGGTCACGGGCGCGCGGGTCTCTGATCTGGAGATTCATTTTGGAAGCCTCCGGTCGTTGTCACTACAATATAGTGAACTTGTCATGACAAAACCAGAGGCTGGCCTGCCATGCAATCTCAACCCCCGTAAAGCATCTCATCCTGCAGCTTGCGCAGGGCGTACAGCCTTGTCGTCTGGTCGGGCGTGGCATTGTCCACGGTCAGCAATTCACCCTTCCTGACCGGTTTGAGCACCTTGCCGCCCTCGAGCAAGCCGACCGGCACGGCGCGGTGGGCACGGGCCTCTTCAGCGGTCATGGTCCAGGAACGGTAGCAGGTCTCGCCAATGGCATCGAACGTTTCGCCCACGGCGAGATCGCGCTTGGCGACCGCGCAGACCTCGGCGACCGGCTTCGGCAGCGGCACCATGTCGGGTCGGCCATAGAGCATGATGCGCGCCGCGGTCAGCGGCACTTCCAGCGAGGTCAAATGATAGGGCCGGAAGAAGCTGTAATAGGGGCCGTGGCCGATATGCAGATCGTCCATGCGCTCGACGATGCGCGGATGCGTGGCCTCGACGATGACGAAGACGCCGGGCGCCACGCCCTTGCCGATGGTGTAGTCGACGACGCCCTTCTTCGACAGGATGCCACCATCGGCGCGTGGAACGAGCACTTTTGCCAGCTGGTCGCGGTCGGCCTTGGGTCCGTGCATGCCAGGCACATCAGGCACCAGCCCGGTGGCGTTGGCGATGGCGCACATCTCGACCATGGTTTTCGAGCCGTCTACGAACTCGACCAGCATGCGCGGGTTCATGTTGCGGCGGATGGCTTCCTCGCGATAGTCATCCGGCACGGCATCGTGGTTGAGCGGGTTGTTCTTGCCCTTGCCAGCCGAGACGATGGTGTAGCCGAGCGCCGAGGCGAACTCGATCAGCTCCATGCAGCTCGACGGCTCGTCGCCGGCGCCGACAGAATAGACGACACCGAGCCGGTCGGCCTGCTGCTTGAGATAGCAGCCGATGGTGACATCGGCCTCGACGTTCATCATCACCAGATGCTTGCCATGCTCCATCGCCTTGAGGTCGAAATCGGCGGCAACACCGGGCTTTCCCGTGGCGTCGATGACGACGTCGATCAGCGGATTTGTGACCAGCATGTCGTTCGAGGTGATGGCGATTTTCCCCGCCTCGATCGCGGTGGTGACTTTCGATGCCGTGTCGGCCTCGACCGCCATCGCCTCATCGCCATAGGCAATGCGGATGGCATCACGCGCGGTGTGCGGGCGGCGCGTCGAGACGGCGCAGACCTCGATGCCCGGCATCAGCATGCCTTGCGTGACGAGATCGGTGCCCATTTCGCCGGAGCCGATGACGCCGATGCGCACCGGCTTGCCCTCGGCGGCGCGCCTGGCGAGATCGCGGGCCAGTCCGGTCAGGGCAACATTGGTCATGCAAGCGTGTCCACGGCTTCTTGATTTGCAGGCGGGAATAGCAGGGAACGGCCCTGCTTTGCCAACGAAACCGGCGGACCGCGGCAATTTCTCGAACAATAAGCTCGGCCGGCCAGGTTAACCCGCTCCTGAGGCGGATGGCCCGAGCGTCCCTTCAAACCACCCTGATGTAGCTCGTCATCCCCGATTTCTGATGCTCGATGATGTGGCAATGCAGCAGCCAGTCACCGGGATTGTCGGCGACGAAGCCGAGTTGCACCTTCTCGTTGGGCTGAATGAGATAGGTGTCGGAGATTACCGGCTGTACCTGGCGCGTCGACGACGACAGCACCTTGAAGCTCATGCCGTGCAGATGGATCGGATGCGATTGCGGCGTCAAATTCTCCATGTCCACGACATAGCTTTTGCCGAGCTTCAACTCGGCCAAGGGTGCGGTCGGGTCCGGCGTGTCGCCGGGCCATGGCACCTTGTTGATGGCCCAGAAACTGTAGCCGAGCGAGCCGCATACGCCGTCGCTCGGGACGTTTTCCGCCGTGGCGCTGAGCGAGAGCGCAATGTGTTTCGCGCTGGCGAGATCCACCTCCGCCACGGGGTTGACCTCCAGGGGCGGGAGGTCACGCAGGTCTCGCTTGAGCGAGCTGCCGGTGGCGCGCAGCGTGGCGAGCGTCTTGGGCTTGGTGCCCCGGACATCGCCGAGGCTGACGATTGCGCCCTCCTCGTCGGGCATGCGGATGGCGAGATCCATGCGTTCGCCTGGTCCAAGCAGCAAGGCGTCCGGTGCAAAACGTTGCGGCACCGGATTGCCGTCGAGCGCAATGACCGCGGCTTCCGCGCCCTCTACACGAAAGGCGTAGATGCGGGTGACGTCGGTGATGGCGACCCGTAGCTGCACCAGCCCGCCGGCCGGCGCGTCGAACTGCGGCTGGTCGAGCCAGTTGGCGGTGCGCACCGTGCCATAGGTTCCGGTTTTTGCGGCATCGCGTGGCCTGAACTGCTGGATGAACTGGGCGTCGTCGCCCAGCCGCCAGTCGCGCAGATTGACGACCGCCTCGGCGTCGAATTTCGGATCGTTGGGATTCTCGACCACGATCACGCCGGTCAGGCCGTGGCCGATCTGTTCCAGCGTGTTGCAATGCGGGTGATACCAGAAGGTGCCGGCATCGGGCGGCGTGAAAGCGTAGTCGAAATGATCGCCGGTATAGACGTAGGGCTGAACCAGGAAGGGGACGCCGTCCATCTTGTTTGGAACGCGAATGCCGTGCCAGTGGATGGTCGTCGGATCGTCGATGGCGTTGACGAGGCGCGCGGCGAAGGGTTGGCCCTTTTTCATCCGCAACACCGGCGGCATTCCTGATACACCATAAGTCAGCACGTCCCGGGTCTGGCCGACATCCATGAGCTTCGCCTGGATCTTTGCCGTCTTGAGCACCACAGGCTCCGGAGCGGCCGCAGCCCAGCCGCCGAGCCTGGCCATCGCCGCAAGACCGACCCCGCCGACGCCGGCTACCGCGGCTGTTTTTAGAAGCCTGCGGCGGGTGAGTACGGTCATCTAGAGCTCCAACTGAACATAGTCGCGCCAGTGTCCTGGATGGTGACGGCAACCGGCGCAAGTGCCGATACTGCCACATCGCTTCCCTGTCATGCCATGGCGAGCCGATGACATTTGCTTGCGCTATAGCGTTAACGCTGGCGTCACGACCATTCGTCCGCCCGCCGGAGCGCGGCACTCCAGTTTCAGTGCAGTTCGGCGAGCAGCGCCTGCACTTCGGCGAGGTTCTTTTCCGAACCGGCGGCGAGATCGTCCATCTTCTTTTCGCGGAAGATGCCGAGCGCCTCCTGACAGGCGGCGATGGCTTCCTCGGCCATCGTTTTGTCCTTGCGGGCCGCGCCCAGGTCGGCCAGCACGTCGCACAGGCTGTCCTGCGTGCAAGCGACAGCCGGCACCGAATTGATCTTCTTTTGCACCACGATCGCTTCACGCAGGACCAACACCGCCTCTTCGAAATGAGCGACGTTGTTTTCGGCGCGGCCGGCCATGGTCAAGGCAAAACCCAGCGATATCTTGCGCAAACGAGATGGCATCATGATGGCCGCCCCATGGCAAGTCCTTGGGCGAGCTGTGTTCTTGTCGTCGGCGATGCGCACGGCGCTGGCTGGCTTTCAGCTTGCGAGCGGATACTGTTCAGCACGGCCGCCGGATAATGCAAGTCAGGCTTGACGGCTTCTTAGGGGAGGTTTGCGATGACAACGGATTACACGCCGAAATTCGATCTGGCCGGCAAGGTGGTGCTGGTCACCGGGGCCTCACGCGGAATCGGCCGCGCCTGTGCGCTGGCCTGCGCCGGTTCCGGCGCCGACATGATTGTCGGCGTGCGCAGCAAGGCCGACGGGGCGGAATTGACCGCCGAGATCGAGCGCATCGGCAGGCGGGCGCTGGCGGTGGAGATGGACTTGACCGATCTCGCCACCGTGCGAAAGGCGGTCGCCGAGGCGCATACCGCCTTCGGCCGCATCGACGTTCTGGTCAACAATGTCGGGCTCGGGCCGGAAAACCTGGCCGAGAACGTCACCGAGGACGATTTCGACCTGACGGTGAACGTCAACCTCAAGGGCACCTTCTTCACCACCCAGGCGGTGGCAAAGCTGATGATTGCGCAGAACGGTGGGCGCATCATCAACATCAGCTCGCAGGCCGGCACGGTGACGCTGAAGGGCGAGGCCATCTACTGCATGAGCAAGGCGGCGATAAACCATCTGACCCGCTGCCTGGCCGCCGAATGGGCGCAGCACGGCATCGCCGTCAACAGCGTGGCGCCGACCTTCATCTGGACCGATGGCACCCGCCCCTCGCTGGCCGAGCCGGAGTTTCATGCGCATGTGCTCAACCACATTCCGCTCGGCCGCATCGGCGACCCGATCGACGTCGCGGGAACCGTGGTGTTCCTGGCTTCGCCGGCGGCATCGCTGATCACCGGCGCCAACATCCTGGTCGATGGTGGCTGGTCGGTGGCGTGAGCCCCCCGGCGCTTCGCCTGGAGCTGCACTACTTGATCACGATCGTCGCGTTCGGAATCTTGACGCCATTGCTGCCCGGGAAGGACGCGCCGAGAAACGCCTTCATGTCGTCGATGATGGCGATGACGCGCTGGCGGCTGTCGACAAAATTGATGTCGTCAGTGGCGGTTGCAAGCTTCGCCGCCGGATTGATGCAGCCGATCGACGACAGGAAGCCGCGGCCCGGATGCATCAGTATCCCGACCCGTTTGCCGGTCGGCAGCAGCAGCAGGCCGGGACGCTTCAGCGCGGCCGGATTGACGTTCGATGTGTAGCCGATCGTCACATATTTGGCACCGGCTTGCGTGAACAGATTATAGGTGCCGGCCTCGACACAACGATTGTTGCCGGCAGTGCCGTTGTCGCCCGGGCCTTTCGTTTCGGCAGTCACGCCGGAAAGACCAGCCACTTTGACACCGTCGTGAAAGACTTCGTACTTCCCGACTGTTCTGCGCTTCGGGCCTCTTGTCTGCTCACCGGTACGCGTAATTCTCAATTCCCAATTCTTGGCCATTTCACCCTCCCTGCCCTGTTAAGATCGTTGCGCAAGACATCAATAAAATCGAGCGCATCGACAACGATGTGTTGTCGATCTCGATTGCTATACAGACATGTTGCTCCCGGACTGTGAGTTTGTTCACTCCAGGGCAAGAACTTTCCGGCCGCACGCGGCTGGAGCGAAGACATAGCGGCCGGCAGTGACTTTGCGATCGTCGAACACCGTGCCATGAGCCCGGATGCGGCACGTCCTGCATGCCGCCGTGCAAGACTGGTGTCTGTTGTCAGACGGCCGTTATAAAACGAAGCTAATCGCCAGTTTTGTGACCCTGACAGGCGTCATGGTCGAATGGCTTTGCCCGACGCTGTCCAGGTCTTTATTGTTATCCGTGACACGACGCGAAGCGCGGTATTGTTACGGGTATAATGTGGATCGCATCCATTTGACCGAAGATGCGGCCGGCGCCGACGCCAGGCCGTGGCACAGCATCGCCGACAGCCTTGCCGGCGACTGGACGGTCCGCCGCACGATGATCGATTTCCTTGCTGGTGCGACATACAATTTCACCGGCAACGCCGTGGTGACCGCGGATGCATTCACCGAGCGCGGCATCATGCAAATCGGTGCTCATGCGATGCCGGCAAGCAGAGCCTACAAGCTCGAGCGGCGCGGCCACTTAGTCGGGATACTTCGTGCCGACGGCAGCGAATTCATCCTGCTCGAGCCGAAGGCAGTGCAAAGCGTCCAGCATCATTGCGGCGCCGATGTCTATGCCGGGCGCTTCTTGTTTCGTAGCCCGGACGAATGGGCCGAGGCGTGGCGGGTCAAAGGGCCGCGCAAGAACTACGCGAGCCTCAGCCGGTTTCGTCGCCTGGGGACCTGATGAACCAGCTTGGCCTAGGCAAGTAGATCACGAGGTCATGACCTCGTAGATCCAGCCGGAAAGGCCCCATGCGTCGAGTTGGACATCCCTCAAGAAACCCCGGCTCTGCCGGGGTTTCGCTTAATGGAAAACGGACAGGCTTGCCGCCGTTCGGCTCAGCAGTCGGCTTCAACCGTCTGCGCAAGGCAGCACAGCGGCGGTCAGGCCATCTTTGCCATTATCTTGGCCATATCCGCCGCGTCGAACGCCCTCAATGTCTGAGTTCTGATGTTGCCTAGCGATGCGATCGACAAGGCTAGTGCGGTCGCAGCAATGTCGTCGTCGGCTTCAGCAATCGCCACAACATCATGTTGACCAAGCGTCCACAACAGGGTGTGAACCTTGATGCCGTTCTTGCTGGCCATCGCCTTGAAGGCCTCAGCACGTTTCTGAGTATCCTTTATGCTCTTGATACCTTGATCTGTGAAATTTGACAGCAATACGTAATAAGCCATTTGTTCCTCCCATGGTGGGAGCGGGCGGGCACTCACGGCGCGTCCGCCGTCTCCCGGAACTACGATAACACGAGTCAGGTGCGCGAACCACTTGCGGCAAGGAAAGCCTTGCCTTGCAAATCAAGGGCTTCAATGATTTCAAGGAGATAGGCTGGTGCTGCGAGAGAGGATTGAACTCGCCCCTCAGCATCCTAACTAGCTGAATTTTATCGGTTATTCTTTTCCCGCTACTGCATCTGTGTACCACCCCTGTGTCCAAAGAACAAGGTTGGCATTAGGTTATTCCGGAACGCTGTCCGTTTCTCAAGTCACCACAAAGTCACCTATTTAGCTTGGAGCACAACACCGAAATCGTCGTCGGTGTTCGGGACCACAAGTTGGCCGGACAAATTCTTGTCGCCAGGTCCTGGCGTGGTGATATCGTAGGAACCAGGGGGAACATCGGGAATATAGAAAGAGCCGTCTGATCCCGTTATCCCGTTTAGGCAAGAGTCCCCCGGCGCAACGCCGCTGGGGCAAAGGGTAATTGGGGCGAGAGGGAGCGGTTGGGCAGGCCCGGTAATGAGGTCTCCAAGCAGACCACCCGCCCGCACTTCCTCAGCCCCAAAAAACACAAGGCACATCACAAATCCTGAAAGTGTCCGAAAACGGCGACTAGTGCGCACCTGTCATCTCCACTTTCTTCAAATCGGCTTTAGCTGGCTTTTCCTTCATAGCGACGGCTTCGTAGGTAATTTTGTGAGCGTCTTCCTCAATCTTCCCCAGATTAAGATACATCTGCTGTGCGATGTACCCCGGGTATTCGAAAACTAATCGTTCATAAGGAAAAGACAGTTTTCCGGATGACTCTCTTTTCATTGGTATCTTGCCAACCCACTCCAAATGATTAGATCCAATCTGTCTTACATTTTCTATGGGAGGATAAAGCGACATTTGGGTCATGCGTGAGTCTACAACAACTTCTGGACCAGTAAGATCAATAGATCCCAGAATTGTATATTCTTCATACTTTGGAAATTCCTTTTCATCCGGCAGTATTTCGTATGTTATGCCGACTGACAGTAAAACTAGAGCAAAATATCCTGCAAACGCACCAGTTAGATTAACGCTAAAGCCCTGTAGCGGTCCACTTACTTGTGCATTACTTGGCAAAAGAATGTATATTAAAAGCGCCGGTATGAGCGGTAGCAGAATAATCGCTGCCAGCACGACTAGGAAAGGCGGGATGGACTCGATCATCTGCACGTTGCCTCCGCAAAGCCAAGCGAACTAAGAATATTGCTCCTAATCTTGTGGGTTGTCAAAGCAGTCGAGGACACCCGCTGCACTTCGATCTGTCTTGACCGCTCAAGCAGATAGTTGGCGCATCGTATTTGACCGGCAAGCAGAAGCCCATCGAGGTATTGGCCGAGCGTATCCGTTTTGGTGCAAATTGCTCTGCCGGCCAGCAAATCCGGGCCTGTCATTGTCACCTCGTGGTTGCCCGCCGAGCAAGCGCCTTCAGGTGCCGTGGCCGGGACACACTCGGCTAGGTCGCTCCTAGCTTGCCTTCTTCTCGCCGTTGCGTGAGCCGAGGAGGCTCGCTTCGCGATACTGGACAAGTAACTCGCAGGCCCCTTCAAGCGCTGTGCCGACGTGCCGCAGGACGCGCCCGCGAGAGCGAGGATAAACATGCAGTTCGTGCTCTCCTGCGGGCCCGCTTTTCCATTCCTTGTGTGTGCCCGATGCCATCCTGTGGACGAGCTTGGCCGCCTGGACGCGCTTGTACTCCAGCTTCCGGTCCGCCTGCTGGAGGCATTTCCGCCCTATCGCACATCACGCTCCGCTATGGTCACGCCGTCCGTGACTCGATCACTCGGGTGCAGAACCACGCGATCGCCTGCGGCAAGGCCTGATTGAACCTCCGCCATCCGATTGTTTCGCTGACCGACCTTGATGATCGTTGCCCGTGCACGACCATCCTTGACTGCGAACACCGCCCAGTCGTCCCCTTGTCGGAACAGGGCGCCCACCGGCACGGTCAGGACGTCCGTGGCTTTCCAAATCGTGACATGCACGATCACCCGATAATCGTGTCCCAGTGCCGACCATTTTGCGGGAGGGTCGGTGAAGTCGATGGTCGTGCGGACGCGTTGTTCCTCGATGCCGAGTGCGGAAATCTTCGTGAAGCCCGCGGGATCGACGCGTTCGACGCGGCCATGGACCGGGGATCCACCCCAGTTGTCGATCCACACGGGCGCGCCTTGTTTGATCCTGATAGCGTCGATTGACAGGAGGTCCGCGACGATTTCGAGATCGAGCGGGTCACCAATTTCGATCAGCGGTGCACCGGCCTGAACCACACCTTCGCTCTCCTGGATGATGTTCAGGACGCTGCCTGTCACGGGAGTGCGCAACGGTATGCAGCAGGCCGGATCTGGATCCGGGATGGCCCCCGACTGTTCACCTAACCGTGCTTCAACGCTGTCGCGCTCGTTTCGGCGAACCTCCAGCTGAGCCTTCGCACTGGCTAAGGCCGCTTCATTGGTCTCGACGTCGAATCTGGCTCCGTCGAGGACCTTCAGGGAGATCGCCTCGGTGCGCGCAAGCGCTTCGGCCCGCCCCAACTCCGTTCGCGAAAATGCGAGCGCGGCTTCGATACGGCGTATTTCGGCTGCCGCAAGGCTTACCGCCGCATCGGCCGCAGCCAGCGCCGACCGCAGCTCCTCATGGGTGCGCGCATCATGAAAGCTCGGCAGCGTCGGTTGCATCACCGCCACTACAGTTTCGTCCTTTGTGACCTGGTCCCCGATGTGGAGAGGTGGAGAGATGCGCAGGACCTTGCCCGCGATGGGGGCGGACACTGTGTAGAGATGACGCACGCGCGTTTTCGCCTCGTCGTCGATCGTGACTTCCATAGGCCCTTTCGTCAGTGTTGCCAGATCCACTGCAATCGGCCGCGGCCATGCGAACCAGACGGCGCCGGCGCTCAACGCCACCAAGGCCGCAATGCCCAACGTTCGCTTCATCCAGATCGTGCGCATGGTTCAATCCCGCGTCTTGAGAACGGTGACTAGGTCCAACTCGTTAAGTCTTCGACGAACAACGAGTACCGACAGCACGGCCGCAGCTATTACGATCGCACTAGCAACGATGTAGGTGGATTGCTCGACGATCAGACGCACCCGCATCAATTCGCCGGCCAGGTTCTTCTGCATGATCCAGGCCAGCCCATAACCAATGACCCATCCAGGCGGCTGTGCGATCAACGTGAGCAGGGTGAGTTCGATGAGGAGGATGCGCAACACTTCTCCCCGAGTGAAGCCGAGGACGCGCAAGCTGGCCAGCTCTCGCGCGCGTTCGGAAAGCGAGATGCGGGCGCTGTTGTAGACGACACCAAACGCGATGACGGCAGCCAGCGCGGTGTAAATGCTGGCCATTGTCGTGATGAGTAAGGCGACCAGCTTGCGGAAATTCGCCAGCGAGACGCGCTGCAGAGCCAGACCGCTGACGATAGGCATGCCCTTTATGGCAGCATAGAACGGCTCCCGGCTGTTCTGGTCCAGGCTAACGTTGATGCTGTTCAGCGATGGCGCTTCGCGCATCAGGCGCGCAAGCGTCTCTGAATCCATCATCCCACGGATGCCGAAGTAATCTTCGACCAGCGCCGCCACAGGGACGACATCCGTCCGCCGAGTTCCTTCGAGCAAGTCGACCTCGACGGTATCGCCAACCCGCACTCCGAGAATCTTGGCAAGCATGCTCGAAATCGCGAGGCCCGCTTCGGGCAGGACGACCGGTCGCAGGTGGACGTCGATGATGCGGTTGAGATCGGCGTCGCGCGGCCTGCCGCTGATCATGATCCGGCGTTCGACGTTTCCGCTCCTGATGCGGACAGGCACCTCGCGGTAAGACTCAGCGGCGAGAACGCCCGGAAGCCGAGCGATCTGCAGGGCGACGACCCGTGGGCGTTTTTCCACGAAACTCACCGTGGCGTCCTGACGGTCAGCCAGGAAATACGTCACGTCGATGAGCTGCTCCATCGCGTCGCCGGTGAAAAGTGAAACGATGAGGATGGCTGTCGCCAGTGCAATTCCAAGCGTCGTGAACAACGACCTGACTGGATGGCGAGTGATGTTGCGCAACATCATCGTGGTCGGTTGTGACATGAACCTGTCGACAGTGAAGCTCGCAGGCAGCAGCCGCCGATAGCGCGGAGGCGTCGGCGACTGCATCGCGACGGCCGGCGCCAATCGCACCACCTCCCGAAGCGCGCGCACTGCCCCGATTATTGCAGCGACGAGACTGAGCGTGGCGGCGATGACATAGAGGTCAGGGCTCCTGGTGAAGACGAGGAACGGAAAATGGAAGAAGTCGCCGAACAGATTGGTGATGCGCATCCCCAGCCACGTGCCCGCCGCACTGCCGATCACAATGCCGATCACAACGATGACAATGACGAATTTGAGGTAGTGCACGACGATGCTGGCGTTATTGTATCCCAGCGCCTTCATCAGCCCGATCTGCTCGCGCTCCAGAACAACGAGCCGGCTGAGGGTGAGATTGACCAGAAATGCCGACACCAGAAGGAAAATCGGTGGCAGCGTCCGGCTCATGTTGTTGAGCATATCGAGTTCGTGGTTCAGCCAGGCGTGTGAAGTCTGGTCCTTCCGGCCATAGGCCGCCCGCCCACCGTAGCGCTCAAGCATCGCGTCGAGGCGCATCATGACCTCACCCTCGGACGCGCCCCGCAGCAACTTCAACGAAACGGACGAGAACGCATCATCGAGATCATACGCGCTGGCGAGCGCTTTTTCCGACATCCAGATGAGGCCGAAGCGGCGGTCGTCCGGCATGATATCGCCAGGCCCGACCGCGTAGATGAACTCTGGAGACAGCGCGATCCCGACAATCGTCAATTCGCGCTTTCGGCCGTTCAATATTGCCGAGAAGCGGGCTCCGGGCTGAAAGCCGTGGGACACGGCAAAACCTTCGTTCACGACGACCTCTTCGGCGCGGCCAGGCTCCGGCATGCGGCCAACGCGCATGTAGAGCTGGTTGAGCGAAGCCTCCCCGATCTCGGGCAGGGAGATGACTTCGCCCGTGGCCGGCTCCAGATAGTCTGGTATGTCAAGCAGCACGAGCTTGGCTATTCGCGCGTCGACCGAAGCAACGCCGGGAATCTCGGCAATCTGGTCGACAAGCGCCCTTGGCGCGCGGCTCACCGTGGCAAAGACGTCAGCAAACCGGTAACGTTCGTAGTATGCGGTGCGCGTCTCGTCGAGGGAACGGTAGGATCCGACCGCGAGAATGAGCGTCGCCACGCCTCCGGCAATGACGAGTGCAATCGCCAGCGCCTGCGCCCAGAGCCGCCTGAAGTCGCGAAGAAGCTTGATATCCAGAGCGCGCATCCGGATCACCAGACAAGCTCGGCGGCAGCCCGGCGCACCTCGTTCTTGCGAATTCTGGAGATCTGGCCATCGGCGAAGAACAGCACGCGGTCGGCGACATCCTGGATGCTGGCGTTATGCGTGATGATAAGTATCGTGGTGCCTAACTGCGCATTGATACTGAGCAATACCTCAATCACCCGAATGCCCGTCTTGGAATCGAGGGCGCCCGTCGGCTCGTCGCAGAGCAACACATCGGGGCGCTTGGCGATCGCGCGGGCAATGGCCACGCGCTGCTGCTCGCCACCGGAGAGTTGAGCCGGGAAATGGTGCATCCTCGGTTCAAGTCCAACCAGCGCCAAAGCCTCCTCCGGGCGCATTGGATGGTCGGAAATCTCCGTGACCAGGGCGACATTTTCGTAAGCCGTCAGGCTGGGGATCAGGTTGTAGAACTGGAAAACGAATCCAACGTGCTGCCGCCGATAGGCAGTCAGCCGCCGATCGTCGAGGTTGGTCAGCTCCTGGTCCCTGAAGAACAACTGGCCGCTCGTGGCATGGTCAAGCCCGCCCATGATATTGAGCAGGGTCGACTTCCCGCTGCCCGACGGGCCAAGCAGAACGACCATCTCTCCCGCCGAAATCTCAAGGTCCAGCTTACGCAACGCAAGCACCTGCGTCTCACCCGAGGTGTAGGTTTTGGTCAGCGCTTTTGCAGTGAAGACGGTGTCAGCCATGGCCGTTAGGGATTTTGAGGCACCTGTCGCGTCGCTTGCCACAGTCACCCGTTGGGGTGCGCGCGACATTGACGCAAATCAAAACGGGGTCCGAAGGCCACTACGTGTGCCAGCGCCGCAACCAACAAGGACCGGGAACGGCCGATCAAGTCGCCCGGATCGGCTGGTTCTGAACCGATATTGATTTGCCTCAAAGGAGGTCGGCGGCATCCACGTTACGATGCCGCCGATTGGTGCTCGGGCGCCTGTTCACTTGAACTGAGCTAGGGATGAGGCGGATGAAAGCAAAGGATGTAATGACTGCAAAGGTTGTTACCGTGTCGCCTGACCACAGCGTAAGACATGCAGCACGGATCATGCTGGATCATCGCATCAGCGGCATGCCTGTCGTCGATGACAACGGCCGCCTGGTCGGAATTGTCAGCGAAGGTGATTTCCTGCGCAGGTCGGAGCTCGGTGCCTCAGCGTTTCCGGCAGGTGAGGCTCGCGGCTATGTGAAGGGCCACAGCTGGAAAGTGGCGGATCTGATGACCTCGGATGTCATCGTGGCAGACGAGGAAACCCCGATAGCGCGAATTGTTGCGCTGATGCAGGAGCATGGCATCAAGCGCATTCCGGTGATGAGAGAACAGCGTCTTGTCGGCGTCGTCAGCCGCGCCGATCTTTTGCGTGTTGTCGTTGCGACGAAGTTCGACGACGCTACGGCGGCAGGTGACGATGCGATCCGGCGCAGCATTCTTACCCGACTGCGAGACGACGCAGGGGTCAAAGGAGACGCGTTAACGCTTACGGTGAGCGATGGTCTGGTGCATTTTTCGGGTGCAGTCAGGTCGCAGAGTGAACGGGATGCCGTCCGCGTGGTTGCCGAGGGCGTCAGAGGCGTCAAAGGTGTGTTCGACCACCTGTATCTGGCCCATCCGTGAACTGCGGTCCGGGAGGGCATACAGCGATGCTGTCGCACCCTCGCGCGACCGATCATCCGGTGAACATCCCTGCCATGCAAGACGATCTGGCGATATTGCAGCGAGAGACATTCGACTACTTCATCCATGAAGCAAACCCGGCCAACGGTCTCATTCTGGACAAGACCGAAGCGAATTGGCCCGCAAGCATCGCCGCCACGGGCCTTGCGCTGTCTTGCTATCCAGTAGGAGTCGAACGCGGATTCATGAGTCGGAGCGCGGCTGTCGAACGCACTTTGACTACGCTGCGCTTCTTCTGGAATAGCCCACAAGGCCCGGAGCCGGACGCCACGGGATATCGCGGCTTCTATTACCACTTCCTGGACATGCAGACCGGCCGGAGGGCCTGGCAATGCGAGCTGTCGACCATCGACAGCACGCTCCTGCTGGCGGGCGCGCTGGCCGCAGGGCAGTATTTCGATGCCGACGCCGAGGCCGAAGCCGAAATTCGCACTTTGGCGGAGGCGCTCTATCACCGAGCCGATTGGTGCTGGGCGCAGGACCAAGGAGAAACCGTCACCCATGGGTGGACACCCGAGCACGGGTTCCTGAAGTATCGCTGGGAAGGTTATGACGAAGCGCTCCTGCTTTATGTCCTTGGATTGGGTTCGCCGACACATCCCTTGCCCAAGACCAGCTACACAGCCTGGACCGCGACATTCCGATGGGAGCACTGTTACGGCTACGACTACCTCTATGCGGGACCGCTGTTCATTCACCAGCTCTCGCACGTTTGGATCGATCTTCGCGGTGTGCAGGATGCCTTCATGCGCAGCAAGGGAAGCGACTATTTCGAGAACAGCCGACGCGCCACCTTCGTCCACCAGCGTTATGCTGTCGACAATCCGCGTGGATTCGAGGGTTATGGCGAACACTGCTGGGGCATCACCGCAAGCGAGGGGCCTGGTCCCTCCACGCTCAAGTTGAACGGTATCGAGCGCCGGTTCGAGGGCTATGTCGGGCGCGGTGTTCCCTATGGTCCCGACGATGGCACGCTCGCTCCGTGGGCCGTCGCTGCCTCCTTGCCTTTTGCTCCCGAAATTGTCCGGCCGGCGATCAGCTTCTGCATCCACCAGGCCAAGCTCAAGGCCGCCAACGCCTATGGCTTCAAGGCGGCCTTCAATCCGACGCATCCGGGAACATCCGGCAACGCCTTTGGATGGTGGGTTTCGCCTTGGCATTTCGGCCTCAACGAAGGCCCGGTTGTCCTGATGATCGAGAACGACCGCAGCGGCTTCCTATGGCGGCTGATGCGCTCGTGCCCGTATATCCACAACGGCCTGCAACGGGCAGGATTTGAAGGCGGCTGGTTGAGAGAGTCTAATCAGGAGTCGACGCCAACTGCTTGATCGGCATGGACTGGGTTCGCGTGGATGCGGCCAAGGCTGAGAAATAGGGGCGTTACGTTTTATGACGTTTCCTTTGGAAGAGCGTTCCCGAACAATTCGACGCTACCCTCGGCCAGCAAGCTGGCAATGGAAATCGCATTCGACGTATGCGGAATCGAGTCCGTGCTCACGACCCTTTCAGCGCCGGCCGCCAACAGTTGCGCGTAGGCGTCTTGGGCGAATATCGGATGAATGACGATGCAGACTGCGGGCGGCAGACCGAGCTGCCTCAAATGATCCAGCGTTTCAGTCATGGTTCGTCCCGACGAGGCAATGTCATCCACGATGACCGGGGTTCGGCTGCGAGCCGCATCGATCGAAGGGAGGCTCACGTCGACGTCGCGGTCACCTCGTCGGATTTTCGTCAGGATCTGATAGGCAACGCCGGCGCGGTCGGCGATGTCGGATAGCCGAGCGCAACGACAAAGGCTGAGGTGAGAAGTGCGCCCAGGGCCTATCGCGACGTCGGCAGGCGAGGTCGCTTCGACACGCTCATGCCTGTGCGCCCGTAGGGTGCTGATGAGCGACGCCTTCAGTCATCGATGCTGCCGCAGGTCGAATGCCTTCGAGTCTGGTTCGCTTGAGCAGCAAGGCGTTGACGGCCACGAGAGCCGAGCTGCCCGACATTGCCAGCGCTGCAAGCTCGGGACTCAAAAGAAATGGATAGAACACGCCTGCCGCGATCGGGAAGGCGATGAGATTGTAGCCGACGGCCCACCAAAGGTTCTGGTGCATCTTGCGCAGCGTGGCTCGCGAGAGCGTCATCGCACCGACCACATCGTAGGGATCGCTCTTCATCAGCACGATGTCGGCGCTCTCAATGGCGACGTCGGTGCCTGCACCGATCGCAAATCCGACGTCGGCTTGCGTCAGGGCTGGCGCGTCGTTGATGCCATCGCCGACCATACCGACCTTGAGGCCTTGCCCTTTCAGTTCCTTGATCTTCTCCGCCTTCTGCCCTGGCAAGACATCGGCCATGACGATGTCGATGCCGAGTTCGTCAGCGATGCGGTTGGCGGTGCCAGCGTTGTCACCCGTGAGCATCGCCACACGAACACCCTGGTCGTGCAATTTGGCAATCGTTGCGATGGCCGTCGGGCGCGGCGTATCGGCGATCGCGATCAGTCCGAGCAGCTTGCCGGACCGCGCGACATGAATAACGGTGCGGCCTTCGCCCTTGAGCGTCTCGGCTTTTTCGCCCAGCGCCAGAAGATCAATCTTCTGCTCGTCCATGAGGCGCCGGTTGCCGAGGAAAACCGGACTCCCTCCGATTGCGGCACTGGCGCCCTTGCCTTCTATATTCAGAAAGCCCGAGACCTTGGGAAGCTTCAAGTCCCTGGCCCGCTCGACAATGGCGAGGGCCAGCGGGTGATCCGAGCCCTGGTCCACGGCGGCCGCGACTTGCAGAACCTCGTCGAGCGAAACGCCGGCGGCCGGCACGATTTCGACGACCTTCGGCTGACCCATCGTGAGCGTGCCGGTCTTGTCGAAGACGATCACATTGAGCTTGGTCGCCTCCTCGAGAGCGGCAGCATTCTTGAACAGTATCCCGTTTGATGCGCCAAGGCCGGTGCCGACCATGACGGCCATCGGTGTGGCGAGGCCGAGCGCATCGGGACAAGCAATGACGAAGACGGTTATGGTCAAGGTCATCGCGAACAGCAGAGGCTGGCCGAGCCACCAGAACCAGACGGCAAAGGTCGCAAGCCCGATGAGGATCGCGGCAAGCACCAGCCATTGTGAAGCGCGATCGGCGAGCAGTTGGGCCGGCGCCTTCGAGTTCTGGGCCTCCTGGACCAGCTTGACGATCTGGGCAAGGGCAGTGTCGGCGCCCACCTTGGTAGAACGATAGCGCAGCGTGCCGCTCTTGTTGATCGTCGCGCCGATGACCTTGTCCCCGACCTTCTTGGTCACCGGCATCGATTCGCCAGTCAGCATCGATTCGTCGATCGTCGACGTGCCCTCGACCACTTCGCCGTCGACCGGAAGCTTGTTGCCAGGCCGCAGGACCACGATGTCGCCGAGCACGACGTCCGCGGTCGCAACCTCGACCTCCTTGCCATCGCGGAAGACGGAGGCCCTGGGCGGGGCGAGGTCGAGCAGGGCCCTGATCGCGGCCGAGGCTCCGGCGCGGGCGCGCATCTCCAGCCAATGGCCGAGCAGAATGAACACGAGCAGCACGCTCGCCGCCTCGTAGAATTGCTGCCCCTCGAAGAAGAAGGTCGCGCCGACGCTGAATAGATAGCCAGTGCCCACGCTCAGCACCACCAGAACGGCCATGTTGAGGACGCCGTTGCGCAAGGCTCGCCAGGCGGCGACCAGGAAAGGCCAGACCGGATAGAGGATCGCGGCGCTGGCCAGGAAGAACATCGCAAGGTCTTCGCTGAGACCGAAGGGCGGGCGCAGCCAGGGCTCTCCCAGGCCCATCGGCTCCATGGCGAAAATCGGCAGGGTAAAGACCAGGCTGATGAAGAACCGGTTGCGCATGTCCTTGACCATGCCCTGCATGTCCATGCCGGGCCCGTGTCCCATCTCGTGGGCCATGGCGGCGTGCGGTGCCTTGGCTGCGACCGTCCTCTCGCCCACCGGAGCCGGCTCGATCCTGGCGGCGTGCCCCCCATGATCGTGCTCGGTGTGATCCTGCCCGGCGGTCGCGCGCGGATGCCCCGGCGGAATCGTCATGCTGCCAGGAGTGCACAGATGCCGCGGCACGACCTCGCCATGGCAATGGAAGCCGCAGGCCTTGATTTCCATCGCAAGGGCTTCCGGACTCGTCTGGCCCTCGTCAAATTCGACGCTCGCGGTTGTCGATCCCGCGTTCATCGCGACACTGGTGACACCCGGCAGAGCCACGAGACGTTTTTCGACCGCCGCGAAATCCATCATGCCGACAAGGTCGCGCACTTCCAGATTGACCTTTTTCATCATCGTTCTCCGTGCCGCGGTTCGTGGCAGCAATCGCACCGCCCGCGATGTCTCAGCTTCGGTAGGCAAAGGTCGACATCATGCCGCTCGCCATGTGGTAGAGATGGTGACAGTGGAATGCCCATTTGCCGGGATTGACGGCATCGACGGCAATGGTGATCGAGCGCATCGGCGGCACCAGCACGGTGTCGCGAACGGCGCCCTGCAAGCGCTGCCCGTCAATCGCGACCACCTGGAAATGGTGGCCGTGAAGGTGCATCGGGTGAGCCATCATGGTGTCGTTGCGCAGCGTGACTTCGACGCGATCTCCGTTGTCCACGAGGATGGGCGCGCTGGTTTCGAGGCCCCAGCGATAGGCGGCCATATCGCCGGTCAGCGCCATTTCGAAGGTCTTGTCCGCGACGCGCGACGCAAGTGGCGCGATTGCTCGAAGTTGCGCCTCAAGCATCAGGTCCAAAACCGGAGCGTCGACATCAGCCGCCGTCTCGAGCTTGGCCACGGCCGCCCCCGCCGGACGCAGGACAATTCCAGTCCGTTCCTTGCTTCCCTCGCGTAGCGCCAGGATCGGAAAAGAAGAGCTGAGGTCGCGCGGCAGTTGCACGCGCACATCGATGCGCTGGCCCATCGTCATTGGAAACCGCCGGCCCCTGACCGGCTCGACAGGCTGACCGTCGGCCGCGATCAGTTCGCCTTCAAGCTCGCCGAAGTCGACTGTGAACGCCGTCGCCGTGGCGCCGTTGATGATCCGCACCCGCACGCGTCCGCCCCGTTCGACTGGGACGATCTCGGGGTCGTTCAGGGACCGGTCATTGGCCAGATAGGCGTCATAATCGATGTCGTTGATATCGGTCATCATGCCGCCATCGTTCATCCCAGCCATGGCGTCGGTTTGCGCTCCCGACATATCCATGCCGTCCATCGGCATGGAGCCGCCGGTATTCTTACTCCGCAGCCCGGCCAGCAGTTCCTGCGGCGACGAGAACGAGAAATCGTGGAGCAAGATGACAACCTCCTGCTCGTCCTTTGCGTCATCTGCGGGATCGGCGACAATGAGCGGAGCCGCGAGCAGCAATTGTTCCTGCAAGGTATGGGCGTGCATCCAGAACGTGCCTGGCCCGCCGACCGGAAAATCGAAGCTGCGATTGGCCTTGGCGCCGATGAGCGGCAGTGGCGCGTCGGCGACGCCGTCGCTCGGCCACGGCGGCGTCAACCCGTGCCAATGTATGATCGTCGGCTCAGCAGTATCGTTTCGAAGCAGCACATTGAAGGCTTCGCCCGCCCGCAAGCGCAGGCCAGGCGCGCCGTCGGCCCTTTGCAGGCCGAAGACACTTGCAGCTTTACCGTTCACCTCGATCGTGCGGCGCGAGATGCCAAGCGGCTGGCCGCCCGACTGATTGGCGAAGGCTGCCGCAAGAGAGCTCGATGGGATCGCAAAAGCTACTGCGCCTGTCACTGCGGCCTTCAGAATATCCCGGCGTTCCATGATCGTTTCCTTGCTTTCGAGTTCAGATTTCGGAGTTTCGTTTGTTTTGGTCAGCACGAAAGAATCAGACCCCAACGGGGCCTCTCTTTAGGGCGCTCGGCGCTCGCCGGCGGAACCGAACAGCTTGGCCAGATGCGGAAAAAAGGCGGGCACGCGGGCCGCGTAACGGTCGTATGCGTCGCCGAATTCCTTTCTGGCTTCACGCTCTTCGATGAAGGAAAGCCGCACATACATGCCGACCAGTATGGGGAACATCACCAGCGTCAGCAGCGTCGGCCATTGCATGAGGAATCCCGCCATGACGAGAACGAAGCCGACATATTGCGGATGCCGGATGGAGGCATATGGACCGCGCGTTGCGAGGCGATTGTGATGCTGCGCGTCGTAAAGCACTCGCCACGCGGTCGAGATCAGCATGAAACCGCCGCCGATCAGGAAGAAGCTGAGAACGTGAAACGGGCCGAAATGTGGATTGAGACGCCAACCGAACATCATCTCCGAGAGGTGGCCGGCATCATGCGAGAACCAGTCGATGCCGGGGTATCGTGACTGCAGCCACCCCGAGAACAAGTAAATCGTCAGGGGAAAGCCATACATCTCGGCAAACAACGCCACCAGGAAGGCGCTGAAAGCACCGAAGGAGCGCCAGTCGCGGCCGGTTCGCGGCTTGAAGAAGCTGAATGCGAACAGAATGAAAACCGCCGAATTGATTATGACCAAGCCCCAGAGGCCGTAGGCAGGAGATTGCTCGACCATCGTCATGCTCCTTTGTGGTGGGTGGTGCCGTCTTGCGCGCCCGGCTCAGGTTTCTTGTGCCTGGCCTGGCCGCCGTGACCGCCATGCCCGCGGTGGCCGCCATGCATGAACGTGTGAAGCAGAGGACAGGCGAGCAGCAGCAGAAAGGGAAGGACACCGAGGGTATGAGCCCGGTGCTCCGTGAGCAGGAAAAACGCGGCGATCAGCAGGAAGGCGATCGTGGCCAGGCCGGCCTTCGAAGTCCAAAATCCGCAAGCCTCGGTCTCCGGTTCTGGTTCGGACCCGGTTGGCGGATCGGACATGCGGTGAACGTTGTTGGTATTCATGGGATGGGTTCCTTATTTGTCATCGATTGTCATTGCGGGAGCTTTCGAGCCCATAGGCGATGAGGCTTACGGCCCAGACCAGCGCGCAGGCGAACAATGGCCACCTGAAGTCGGAGCCGATCGTGAAGTTGACCACAAACATCAAGCCGATGGACGACGCTCCTCCGATCAGAACACCGGCCACCGCGACCGGATGGCGCGCGCGGAACGCGGTGATTGCCAGCGCAACCAGGAGAACACCGGTGGCGAGGGCGTAGCCGCCGAGCACCCGGAAAACCTGGGTGAGCCACATTGCAAGCCGAGGACCGATGGCATCGAGCTCGGCGACCGAGAGGTCCATATAGCGGACATCCTCGGGCAATAATGGTGGCCTGAGGGCGATGAAATACAGTCCGATCCCGGCGATGATCATCCCCGCCAGAGCAAGAGTGATCGACGACATCGTCCATGGATTGACTGTGGCTTTCATGGGCTGACCCTCGACTTGCTTTACCGCCGCCCCGTGGCGACGACATTGTAGATCGAGGCGTAAACGACACCCGCCAGCAACCCGACGATGCCAAGCCCGAGAACGCCGTAGAGAACTCGGACAGGGCTTATCGGCGCCGTAGACCTGACCGCGCTGAGGTCGAGCCCGTGCATGATAGCGCCGAAGAAATCGAGTGTTGCCTCTGGCCAGATAGCGACGGCCAAAGCGCAGGGCATGCTCATCAGGGCCGACGTCACGCCCAGCGCAATGCCGACGGACAGGACGCTGAGTTTGTCCATGTCTTCCTCCTGTCACTTCGCGTGCTGCTTGAGCCATTCCTGCATGGCGGCGATCTCAGACTGCTGAGCCGTGATGATCTGATTGGCCCAAACCTTGACCTGATCATCCTTGCCGAATTGCAGGACCGCCCGTGCCATATCGATGGCGCCCTGGTGGTGAGGGATCATCGCCTGGACGAAAGCGACATCGGGATCGCCTGCCTGGATGCCCTGCATCATCGGCCCGTCCATTCGCTTCATGGCCGCCATATAAGCCTTGGAGGACTCGGGCATATTGGCCGTGTCCATCGGCATGTTGGTCATGCCGCCGCCCTGCATCATGCCGTCCTGGCCGCCTGGCATCATGCCGCCTTGCCCGCCCTGCATTCCGCCGCCCTGCATCATCGGCATCATTTGCTGCATCATGGGAGCCATCTTCTCCATCATGGGCATCATCTTCTGCATCGTGGACATCATCGCCGTGCACTGCTCGGGCAACCCGCCCGGCATCGCCTCCGCGGCTGGTGCCGTTGTCGTAGTTCGTGGTGCGTCGGCCGCCGGATGGTGCGGATCCGTCTGAGCAAAAGCCGCACCGGACAGGGTTGCGAATGCGGCAAGCGTGATCAATCGAACGTGGGTTTTCATGACTGGTTCCTTGTCGTTGGCGTGAACCGACAAACGAGCTCTAAACGGTGCGCAAGGCCGCCCAGATCGCCGCTGCTGGTTATGGCGGATCGGTCGCGCGTGATGGGCCTTGACAGCACTGCTGGATTCAACAGTCCCTAGGGCTGCGACTGCGCGATATCAGGCCAGGGTCTGGGGAGGTTGCAGGAGGGCCTCGGGGTCGATGCCCGTTGCCAGCAGCGCCTTGCCCGCCATGAAGCGGATTGCAACCGGCGCATCATCAAAGACGCCGCATTCGCTGGCGGAAATGCCTGCAGCACAACAGCCGAAGCCGGTCGAGTGCATGCAATCCAGGCAGCCATCGCATGAGGCGCGATGGTTGTCCTGGTCTGTAGACGCGACGTGACCTATCACATTGTGCAAGGCGCTCGTCGAGAGCGTTGCAACGTCGGCAACAGAGCCTTTTGCAGAAGCCGGCCCGATGACACCAGCAACGGCACCGCCCGCGATCAGGAGGATCACGAACAGCAATAACCGAAGCTGAGCCAACGCGACTTTCATGGTTTCATCATAACCCAACTTCCCGCCAGCACTTTGACGCAAATCAATGTCCACAAACCGGTGAAATTTCATATCTGGTCAGGTTTCATGGGATCCGGATCAGATACCTTTTGCTGGCCGTCCGACTTTGGGCCAAAACGGCAATGAGGAGATATTCTCATGCTTAAAGCCCCCGGCGTGGTGGATCTGAGCACGTCCCAGTCGACGCGGCTCAACCGCAAATGCTTCTGCATAACGCTCGACCGGACAGCGCTTTGGGCCGCGCTGGATCGCGAAGCCGGAGAGCGCGGCTTCTGCGAAAACTTCATGGCGTCGCGGCCGCATCTGTTTTCCAATGTCCCGGTCTTCCTCGCCGCGTCCGCCCTCGATGAGATGCAGGCAATCGTCGTAGCCGTCGAAGCGGCAGCCGAGCTTGAGGGTTACCGCGATGCCGCCCTCTCCTGGGCTCCCGAAATTGCGCAGAGGGATTTTGGACCCGTCGGCGCTCTCATGGGCTACGATTTCCATCTCGACGACGACGGTCCCAAGCTGATCGAGGTGAACACCAACGCTGGCGGCGCTTTCCTCAACGCGCTGCTGGCCAGAGCACAGAAGGCCTGCTGTTCCGAGGTCGATCGGGTGTTGATCGGCGCTGGGAACGATCACTTCGAAGCCAACGTCGTTGCGATGTTCGAGAGCGAATGGCGCCGCCAGCGGGGAGCCGGTTCGCCGCGAAGGATCGCGATCGTCGATGATCAGCCTGAGGGCCAGTATCTCTATCCTGAATTCGTGCTGGCCCGGCAGCTATTGCTGAAGAACGGCGTGGACGCGACGATCGGGGATGCGAGCCAGCTGAAATATGATGGCGGCAAGCTTCGCCTCGACGGGCAGGAGGTTGACCTCGTCTATAATCGCCTGGTCGATTTCACACTTGATCGCCCGGAACATGCCGCGCTCAGAGCGGCCTATAAGGACGGCGCCGTGGTGGTCACACCCAATCCGCACAACCATGCGCTCTTTGCAAGCAAGCGCAATCTGACACTGTTGTCCGATCCGGCAGCACTCGAAGCATTCGGCCTCCCTCCGGAGATGCGCTCGCGGCTTGCCAGTGTCCCACGGACCACGCTGGTCACGCCCGACAATTCGGATGCCGCCTGGCAATCCCGTAAGGACATGTTCTTCAAGCCGGTCTCAGGCCACGGCAGCAAGGCGGTCTACCGCGGCGACAAGGTAACGAAAGGGGTGTGGGCCGAGATCGCCCGTGGCGGCTATGTGGCCCAGGCGTTTGCCTCACCGGGGCAACGCATGATCGAGATCGACGGCGCACCTGCACCGCGCAAGATGGACGTGCGGCTTTATACTTATGATGGCCAGGTCCTGCTCGCGGCCGCGCGCCTCTACCAGGGTCAGACTACGAATTTCCGCACACCAGGCGGCGGTTTTGCTCCGGTGTTAGTCATCTGAACGTGCAATAGTGGCAAAGGCAACGAGCCCCTCAAAAATGAAAGAGGATTGAACTCTAGGTTGTATTAATACAATCAATAACTTACGAGACACTTTGTAACATTGTGACGGCCGTAGAAATGACCCCACATGGCCATGAAGTCGAAATGACCGCCGGGTAGCGCTAGCCGAACAATGCGCGAGAATCAGCGGGCGCTTCGGAACGCCCCTTCAAGCTGTAAACCCAGAGGACATTGGTGGCCGTATACGATAATCGCGCAGTATGCCGTCACGCCCCTTAGCCATAATAATGCGATGCTCTTCGAGATTGCGCCAGTGTGCCAGCGCAGCTTCGTCGCGCCAGAGCGAAAAAGAGAGAAACTTTCCGGGTTCTTGGCAACTCTCGAACCGCTCCGCCGAGATGAAGCCGTCGATGGACTCCAGTAGCGGGCGCAACTCTGCCGCCAGGGTATCGTAGTCACTTTGCCGATCCGGGTAGGGCCACAATTCAGAAATAACAGCAATCACAGGAAAATCTCCCACCCATGACACGCACGAAATGCGTTATGGAAGCCTACTGTTTCGGGCGAAATTAGCGAGTCAGATCAGTGCCGGCCTGTCACAGGCAGGAATGAATCCGTCCGTTGGTATGCCAAATATACAATCGCTAAGCCTTGCCTCAACTGTTCAGTTCGCCGGCCGCCGCAATCACTTCGGACACGATTTCGAGCACATCTTCGTCTGTCGTCCGGTGGTTGACGAAACATGCCCGCAAGGCGAACTGGTTGCCGATTGTCGCGTTCGAGAGATACACGCGCCCGCGTGCGATCACGCGCCTCAGGATCGCCCGATTGTCCTTGGCGCGGTGGCGGAAACAGGCTGCGCTGAGAGGCACCGGAGCCAGAAGCTCCAACTCCGGATGCGCCTTGACCGTCTCCGCCAAAGCCGGGCATGTCGCAGGTCCTCGGCAATTGCCTCACGAAAGGCCCGGCGCCCATGATATTGCAGCGACAGCCAAAGCTTCAGCGCCCGGAAGCGTCGTGACAGTTCGAACGACTCCTCAAAGAAGGCGAAGGCTTCAATCGGGTCCTGGCTCAGCATCCCGACATAATCGTCGCTGTGCGAAAAAGTCGTGCGCGCGATTGCCGGATGGCGATGCAGCAGACAGCCGCAATCGAGCGGTTGATACAGCCATTTATGCGCGTCCAGCGACAGGGAATCTGCCAGAGCCAATGGATCGAGCTTGTCCGGCAATGCCAGCGCCGCCAAAGCCCCATAAGCACCGTCGACATGCAGCCACAGCCCTTCGCGGCTGGCGATATCAGCGATCTCCGGCAGCGGATCAATCGCTCCGGTGACGGTGGTGCCAACCGTGGCGACGATTGCTATGGGAATGTCTCCGGCCTCACGATCGGCGGCCATGGTTGCCTGGAGCGCATCCGGCCGCATCTGAAACTGGTCGTCGACGGGGATTAGGCGAAGGTTCGCTCTGCCGATGCCAAGCAGCGCCACCGCCTTGGGAATGGACATATGCACCTGCTCGGACGCATAGATGACGCCGCCGCGTATCCCTGTTTCGTTGGCCGGCAACCTTGCTTCCCGAGCCATTGCCAGCCCCATCAAGTTCGCCGCCGAGCCGCCGCCGCATAGGCTGCCGGTGAACCCCGCGCAACCGACTGCTTGCGCCAGCCATCCGACGACGCTGTGTTCGATCGATGTCGCTGCCGGAGCCGATCGCCACGACGTCACATTCTGATTGAGCACCGCCGCGAACAATTCTCCTAGGGCGCCCATCGGCTCGCCCGAACCGAGGACATAGCCGAAGAACCTGCCGGTGGATGGCCGCCCATGCTCGGCAATCGACTTGAAGTCCTGCAGGACGTCCGGACCTCGCCCCTCCTCGGCCCAGGGCCGCGAGAAGAGTTCCGTCGTCTGCTTGCCGCTGGTTGATGGAAAGGCCGGACGTTCATCGAGCGACGCCTAATAGGTCCTGGCGAGGTCTATCGCCTCGTCCGCCAGCCGCGACAGTTGCTGATTGGAGATTTCGAGCGCGTTCACAAAGTCCTGCCCTGCCGGCGAGTTACCGGCGTTCAGTTTCGTCGACCGACATTTTTCATTTCGAAAACATGACCGACAAAGGCTCCGGCATCCGCATGACGAGCCCGATCGATCGAAAACACAAGTGTCGCCATCCTCAAATGACTCCCAGGCCGGCCCTGATCTCCGCAACCGAGCGAAGCTGCTGCCCGTTCGCGAAATTGCCAGGATCGAGCCAGGCCTCAAAAGCAGAGCGATGGGCCGGCCATTCGCTGGAGAGCATCGAATAGACGCAGATGTCGCAAGGTTTGCCCTTCAGGAACAGGCCTTGGCGCTGCGTGCCCTCATAGACGAAACCGAGCCGGTCAGCCGCCTTGCGCGAACGCTGGTTGGTTGAGGTGCATGTCCATTCAAGGCGCCGGTAGCCGAGATCGTCGAAGACATGGCGCAGGATCAGGTAGAGCGCCTCGGTGGCCAACCCTGTGCGCTGCAGGGGAGGTGTGTAGAGCACATAGCCAAGCTCGACGACATGATGGGCGGGTCTTGCCTCCATGAGGCAAAGCCATCCCAGCGGCTTGTCGTCGAGGCCGGCTACGGCGAAGAAGGCCCGTTTCTTGTCGGCCACCAGCTCGGCGACATGGTCGGCGAAAGCTTGCTCACTTGCGAATGGGCCAACCTTCATGTCGACCCAAGTGGCATTCGTGTGCTCGTCATGCGAGAGCGGGTAGAGACAGGATGCGTCGCGCTCGGCGTCGAGCGGGCGCAGGCCTCCCCAGCGACCGGCCAGCACGACGGCGGCGGGGATCGGAGCGTCTCTCGGGGGGACCTCTTTCGGGTTTGATGACATCTCGACGCGCCGGCTAATTCCAGTAGCGGAATACTCTGCCCATTCTGTTCGGCATCATGAAAATCTCCTCCGCGCGGCGAAACCCGGCATCCCGCCCCATGCCGAGCCATGTGTCGGCGGTTTCGGGGAAATCGGCCACAAGCATATGACGTTTCATGGCAGCGAACTCCTCGTCGGAAAGAGTTGACCATGTATCGCGCTGCAAGGAGAAGCGGGCGAGCCAAGCGGCGCGATCCTCTCCCTCGAACAGCGTCGGCTCCCAGATGACGAATAGGCCCAGGCCGCCCAAGGCCCTGCGGGCGTGCCGCATCAGCCTCGCCTTGCCTTCGGTCGCCAGGTGGTGCAGCGACATGCCGATCCAGATCACGTCGACGGGCTCCGACCAGTTCGCCATCGCTTCCGCGAAATCGCCGCGGCGCAGCTCGACCGGGCAAGGGAGCCCCTCGAGCGCGCGATCGGCCAGCCTCAGTGACGCTTCCGACAGGTCGATGCCGACATAGCCGCCGATGGCGGTTGTCTTCAGCATCGCGGCCGAGGCAGCGGCATCGCCGCACGCCACGTCGAGGAATCGAAACGACCCTGGAGCATGCTCGACGAGCAGATCGCGCAGGCGCCCATAGACCTCGCGGTGGAACATGAGGTTGGTGGCCACGACCTTGCGATAAGTCTCCAACTCCTTGTTGAATATGTCTTGGGTGCCGGTTGCCTCGTCAGCTGTCGTCACCGGCATGCTCTCGCTCGACGAACTTGCCATGATATTCTCCCAAGGAACGTTATGGGACACCGCTAGGGCGCGGCACCCGCTGCGTACAGATGCAAGGCGCGGAAGACCGCCGTGTGGCCAGGGGTCGCAATACGAAACTTGATGCCTAACTCATGCATCCGCCCGGACAGCCAGGCGACCTCGATTGGCTTGCCCCTTTCGAGGTCGTTGGCCATCGACGATTTTACGTGCGGGGGGAGTGCGGTCCATCTGGTCGTGACGCGCCCTTCGAACCCCTCGGCCATCGGATGGCCGGCCGCCGCCGAGACCGCCATTCCCTCGTCGCGCAGTTGCTCGATGAAAATCCGTGCCTCGGGGTCGTCGAGGATCGGACCGATTCCGGAGCGCATGAGCGCCGTCCCTCCGGAAAAGGCCGCGAGTGTCACGAACTTCTCCCACAACACATTGTCGATGTCCGCAACCGGCTTCAGCTCAAGCCCCACAGCACGATCGCAGAGTGCCTGAAGGTCCTTGATGAGAGGCTCGCGGTGCCCGCCGACGAGGATGTCGCGCAGTCCGCCAGCATGAACCACTTCTCCCGGCTGTTTGATGAATGCCGACAAGTAGGTGGCTCCGCCAATCACCTGGTCGCCAGGAAGATGACGACCGAGCGTCTCGACGCTGTCAATGCCATTCTGCAACGTCACGATGCGCGTATTCCTGCCGATGAGCGGTCCTAGCGCTGCGGCGGCCTTCTCACTGTCGTAGAGCTTGACCGCAAAAATCGCGAGATCGACGGGACCGATGTCGGCCGGCGCGTCGCTCGCGGACACACTGGGGAGAAAGACGTTGCCGAGATCGCTTTGAATTCGCAGGCCGCCCTGGCGCATTGCCTGCAAATGGGCGCCGCGAGCAATGAAGCTGACGTCGCCCCCCGCCTCGGCGAGCCTTGCGCCGAGATAGCCGCCGATGCCGCCCGCCCCTATCATTGCGATCCGCATGCCGTCCCCTCGACGCCAGCTGCCGCCACTAGCCACGCGAAGCTGGAAAGGCATTCGCCGGCCCGCACAATATTAGCATTTTCTTGAATACAAGGCCAGCCGACAGGGTAGACGTCCTACGGCAAGCCGATCACGTCGAGCCCTCGCCTACCTTACCGCCCGCCAAGCCGCGATCATGGCGTCGGCGGCAATTTCGCCCTGCCTGTCGTCGGTCGACCAGGAAATCACCGACACCCGCATGACCTGGCGGCCGTGCCATTTTGCACCGCCGGCGAAGCAGACGCCATCGGCCTGCAGGCGGGCGATCGTCTGCAGCGTCAGCCGGTCGGCCTCCTCGTCCGGGCGGTCGGCGCCGAAACGCACGACGAACTGGTTCAGCACGACGTCGTTGGGCACGGCAACGGCGTTGTCGGCGCGCAGCCTTTCCGCCATCGCTTCCGCCACCTTGCAATGTCGCTCGACCATCGCGGCGATGCCGTCGCGGCCGAGGTGCTTGATCATCGCCCATGTGGCGAAGCCCCGCGCCCGTCGCGACAGTTCGGGCACATAGTGGCTCGGGTCGCGCTCGTCCTCGAAGGTTGACGGCAGATAGCTCGCCGCGATCGTCATGGCACGGCGATGGGCCTGTTCGTCGCGCACGATGGCGTAGCCGCAATCATAGGGCGTCTGCAGCCATTTGTGGCCGTCCGTTGCCCAAGAGTCAGCGGCATCGGCGCCCTCGGCCAGATAGCTGCGTTCGGGGCAGGCACGCGCCCAGAGACCAAACGCACCATCGACATGCACCCAAGCACCGATCCGGCGGGCGATGGGAACGATACCGGCAAAATCGTCGAAGGCGCCGGTGTTGATCTGCCCAGCCTGCAGGATGACGATGCAGGGGCCGGAGATCTGGGCGGCCGTCGCAGCAAAATCGGCTACCGCGATACGGCCGTTGTCGTCTGTCTTCACACGCAGGACGCGGTCATGGCCAAGGCCGAGGAACTGCAGCGCCGAGAAAACCGTTGCATGGGCGTCCTCGCCAATCAGCACCGTGATCGGCGGCGCGCCGAACAGGCCTTGCGCCTCGACATCCCAGCCGACCTGCCGCAGGACCGCGCCGCGGGCCGCTGCCAGGCAGACGAAATTGGCCATGGTCGCCCCAGTGACGAAGCCGATGGAGCTTTCCCGCGGCAGGTCGAGAAGCTCGAGCAGCCAGCCGCCGGCGATCGTCTCGACGGCCGAGGCCGACGGCGTGGCGTGATGGTTGCCCGTGTTCTGACCCCAGGTGCTGGTCAGCCAGTCGGCACAAACGCCGACCGAATGGGAATTGCCGCAAACCCAGGCGAAGAAGCGCGGACCTGTCATCCTGTGCAGGCCGGGCTCAGCCTTCGCGGCAAGCTCGTCAACCACACCGAGCCCAGCGCTGCCTCGTTCGGGAAGTGGCTCGCGGAAACTGTCCAACGCCTGCCGATACGACACCAGCGGCCGCTGCGGCCCGGAGGCAATGGCGTCGCGAAAACGCGTGGCGTGATCGGCTGCTCGCTGGAAGAGTTCGCCTGTGGAAGCCTCGCCCAGACCGGCATCCTCCGTTGCGGAAGGCCGCTGGCTCTCCAAGGCCTGCAGCATTGGGCCGACGATCAGCGCGTCCAGTGTCATGACGATATCTCCTATAGCCAGTCGATCCTGTATTTGTGCGACGCGGCCGCATATGCCTCGGGCATCACGGCACCGCTCGCCTCGGCGGCGGATAGCTCACGGAAGAAGCCTTCGAAGCCGGCCGGCGAGGTCATGGTGAGAAACCGGCCGGTGCGCGGCACGACGCGCCTATGCGCATGCGGCACACCACGCGGCGCGAACATCATTCCGCCCGGACCAACGCGAAATTCCTGGTCACCGCAGCGGAAGACATGCTCGCCCGCGATGACGTAGAAGAGCTCATCCTCGTTGGTGTGCCTGTGCAAGGGCGTGTCGAGCGGATCAATCTCCTCGATGATAGAGAAGGCGCCGCCGGTGGTGTCGCCCGCGGCTTTGATCACGAAATCGGCACCGCTGAAGCGAAGCCGCTCGCCCTGCTCGGCATCGAGCTTGTATGCGGATGATCTTGCCATGCCGCTTATCCCCTCCTCCGCTTCGGGTGAGACACTGCTCAATTCACCCGAAAAAGGTTGCTCCGTCAGCCAGCGCTCGCCGAGGTGCCGGACGAGCCCCAGCCCGGTTCCCGGCCGATCAGCCATCCCATCAGAGTGCGTCGCGCCCCGCCACCCGATTCTTGCATGGATGCTCCAACGGGTCTGGAACCCTTGTGGCGCCAGTATCGTGCTTGGGTTCTGATGAATCCAATGATATCAATTCAGCATCATGCTGAACGAAATAGACCTATCGCGCGCCGATCTCAATTTGCTGAAACTGTTCGAGGTGGTGCTCCAGGAGCGCCATGTCGGGAGAGCTGGCGACCGTCTCCGGCTGTCTCCCTCGGCGATCAGCCACGGGCTGCGCAGGCTGCGCAAACTGCTCGACGATCCGCTCTTCCTGAAGACGCCGAAGGGCGTCGTGCCGACGCCGCGCGCGCTGGAGGTGGCCGAGCCTATCGCCAATATTTTGGCGCAGATCCGGCGAATGGTTGTGGCGGTCGAGCCTTTCCGCCCGGAGACGTCGAACCGGCGCTTCACCATCAGCGCCGCCGACGCGCTTTCGGCGGTGTTCCTGCCGCCACTTGTCGAAAAGCTGGCCACGGCCGCGCCCAATATCGATCTCACGGTGCTGCAAATGCTGCCCTATCGCAAAGGCGGGCCTATCGAACGGACCTGGCGGCCGGTGCTTGCCGAGATCGACGCCGGCCTAGTGGATATCGCCGTCGCGCCGCTGGACGACGTGCCGACGCGCTTCACCCGGCGCGCTATGCTCAAGGAGCGTTTTGTGATCGTGATGCACGCCGGTCATCCCTTTGCCGAGGAACCGACGCTGGAACGCTACTGCACTATGCGCCATTTGGTGGTCTCGTTCACCGGCGAAAGGAAGGGGCTGATCGACGAAACTCTGGAAGCGTGCGGCCTAGCGAGACGTGTTGTGCTGACGGTGCCCAATTACACCATGGCGCTGGCAGCGGTCGCCGAGTCCGACCTCATCGCCGCCGTGCCGGCCGTGCTGGCGGCGAGGCAGGGTCCGCGTCTCGGCCTGGTCAGCGTCGACCTTCCGCTCGACACTGGCTACGTCCCGATCTGCGTTATCGCCCAGAAAGCGGTGATGGCAGATGCCGGCCTGACATGGATGTTTGAGCAGGTCTGCGAGGCGGTGCAAACGCACTATGTCGATCCTGCCTCCCAACTGCCGGACTAGAATCTTACCTGAGAGAGGTAGCTACGCATCGGCAGAAGACTTGAACTCTTCGAGGCGATCGCCGACGAGCCGTTCAAGTTCATCATCGGGGAGCTTTCCCGAGTAGCCATCGCGAAAGCGCCGAGCTCCCTCGTAGTCGACCTCAAAGCCTGCATATTGATAATGTTGCGCCCGGATCAGCGCATCGTCGGCCGGCCGCATTTGATAGTCTCGGCTGGCTATTTGCGGCGGAAGAAGTGGATAGCGGCTGACAGCAATCGACTGTTCGCCAGCGGCAACGGCGCGGCGCTCGCCAAGCGCAATCTCGTGCTGTCGGACGGCGACAGCACCTGGCAACATCTTCAGGGCTGTCCGGTAGTCAGGGCCGAGCGCTTTTCGCAATTCGGCCTTCCCGATATACGGCCGCAGCTCTTTGAGAATGACAAGTCGCGCAAAATAGCGGCCGTCTCGATATAGCGGCCGTCTCGATTCAGGAGATTTCGAACGCGGCCGGTCATAAATTCCACCCGATCTGTTACGGTATTTGTAACGTCAGAATGGACAATAACCGTTGCGTGTCAATGACTTCAACAATTTCAAGGAGGTAGGCTGGTGCTGCGAGAGAGGATTGAACTCTCGACCTCTCCCTTACCAAGGGAGTGCTCTACCACTGAGCTACCGCAGCCGCTGATGGCGGGGCTTCTGCCATATCGAACCGACAAGCGCAAGGCATCTGTGAAAGGCTTTGCCAGACAAGTTTCGCTGACATGGCCGCGCCACAATGCTAGCTATCCCAGAACGGCAAGCCTGCCAGTCACGGGTGGGACGGGACGATGAACGACAAGACAATTCCACCGAAAAGGGCCGATCCGGCAAAAAAGAGCGGAACGGACCGCAAGGACCGCCTGGCAGAGCAGCTGCGCGCCAATCTCATGAAGCGCAAGGCGCAGGCGCGTTCACGGCGCAACGGCGACGCTGACAAGCAGCGCGCCGGCGACGCCGACCAGCAGCGCGCCGGCGACGCCGAGCAGCGGCCGGAAGGCCTGGCGGCTGCTGAAAAAATGCACAAGGACTAACCAAAAGCCGCCACACTGGCCCGCCACCTTGGCCAAAGGGGCAGGAAATCCTATTTCTTGAACCAAGCCGGCCAATGGTCTAGACGGGCCGATACTCAAACTGACGAAAACCGGCCTTTCGGGCCGAGGGGACATTCTCTCATGGATCGCATCAGAATTGTCGGCGGCAACAAGCTCGCCGGAAGCATTCCGATTTCGGGCGCGAAAAACGCAGCCCTGCCGCTGATGATCGCGTCGCTGCTGACCGACGACACGCTGACGCTGGAAAATGTGCCGCATCTGGCCGATGTCGAGCAGCTGATCCGCATCCTCGGCAATCACGGCGTCGATTATTCGGTCAACGGCCGCCGCGAAAAGCAGAATGAGGGCTATTCGCGCACCATCAATTTCTCGGCCCGCAACATCGTCGATACGACCGCGCCTTACGAGCTGGTGTCGAGGATGCGGGCGTCGTTCTGGGTGATCGGCCCGCTGCTGGCCCGCATGGGCGAGGCGAAAGTGTCGCTGCCCGGCGGTTGCGCCATCGGCACGCGGCCGGTCGATCTGTTCCTCGAAGGCCTGCAGGCGCTGGGCGCCGACATCGATGTCGACACCGGCTATGTGCTGGCCAAGACCAAGAATGGCCGCCTTGTCGGCAACCGCTACGTGTTCCCGAAAGTCTCGGTCGGCGCCACCCATGTGCTGATGATGGCGGCGTCGCTGGCCAAGGGCGAGACGGTGCTGGAAAACGCCGCCTGCGAGCCCGAAATCGTCAACCTCGCCGAATGCCTCAACGCCATGGGCGCCAGGATCTCCGGCGCCGGCACGCCGACCATCACCATTGACGGCGTCGAATCGCTGTCAGGCGCGCGCGTGCGCGTCATCCCGGACCGCATCGAGACCGGCACCTATGCCATGGCGGTGGCCATGACCGGCGGCGACGTGGTGCTGGAAGGCGCCCGCCCCGAGCTGCTGCAGACCGCGCTGGACGTGATTGCGCAGACCGGCGCCGAGATCACGCCGACCAATTCCGGCATTCGTGTGCGGCGCAACGGTGCCGGCATTGCGCCGGTCGACGTCACGACGGCGCCCTTCCCGGCCTTCCCGACTGACCTGCAGGCACAGTTCATGGGCCTGATGACCATGGCCAAGGGCAAGTCGCGCATCACCGAGACCATCTTCGAAAACCGCTTCATGCATGTGCAGGAACTGGCCCGCCTCGGCGCCCACATCACGCTGTCGGGCCAGACGGCGATCGTCGACGGCGTCGCCAAGCTGAAGGGCGCGCCTGTCATGGCGACCGATCTGCGCGCCTCGGTGTCGCTGGTCATCGCAGGCCTTGCTGCCGAAGGCGAGACCACGGTCAACCGCGTCTACCACCTCGACCGCGGTTTTGAGCGGCTGGAAGAAAAGCTGTCCAAGTGCGGCGCGGTGATCGAGCGGATTTCGGCTTAACTGCGCGGCAGTTATTCCAGACAAACAGGAGTCTGGTGCTGCCTTCATTCCCCGATGACACCTTAAACCCGAGGCGCCAGCCCCGGGCCGCGGTTGCACGGACCGGAAAGACCGCCTAACAGAGGGCTGAAACCAACTTTCAGGTGTGCATTCGGCATGGCAGCCCTCAAACTCATTGCGCTCGACGATCAGGATCTGAGCATCGTCTCGGCCCACGTCCAGGACGCCGTGATGAAGGTCTCGGACCTCGAATATTTGCCTTCGGCCAAGCGTTTCCTGCTGACCATGAACCGCTTCGTCTGGGAGGCGAAGTCCGGCCTGTTCAGACAGCACAATGAACGGCGCCAGGCGGTGCTGCATTTCGATCGCGTGCTCGGCGCCAAGACCAACGGCATCGCCCGCGACCGACCGGCTGAGGTGCTGTCGCTGCTGGCGATCAGCTTCGTCGAGATCAGCAAGCCCGCCGGCATCGTCGAACTGGTCTTTTCGGGCGGCGGCACGATCATGCTCGACGTCGAGTGCATCGAGGCGCGGCTTGCCGATATAAGCGGCGCCTGGGAAGCCACCTCGCGTCCGGTGCACAGGGGCTAAAGCATGATCCCAAGAAATGGGTACCGGTTTTTGTCGGACAAAACGGGAATCGTTTTGTCCAGAGATCATGCTCCAACAAAGGGTTAGATCATGGTGAGATTTCAACCAACTCTCATCATGATCTAGACGCAGCCCATGGCTATCACGCTCCGACAGTCCGATGCCGATTTCGAGCAGCGCTTCGCCGCCTTCCTGACCACCAAGCGGGAAGTCTCGGAGGACGTCGACACCGCCGTGCGCGCCATCATCGCCCGCGTGCGCGCTGAAGGCGACGCGGCGCTGATCGACTATTCCCGGAAGTTCGACAAGGCCGATTTGAGCCAGCTCGGCATCGCCGTCTCCAGGGACGACATTGCTCAGGCCTACAAGCAAGCCGATCCGCAGACGGTCGAGGCGCTGAAATTCGCCCGTGACCGCATCCGATCCCATCACGAACGTCAAATGCCCAGGGACGACCGCTATACCGATGCCGCCGGCGTCGAATTGGGCTCGCGCTGGACGGCGATCGAGGCGGTCGGGCTCTATGTGCCGGGCGGCACAGCCAGCTATCCAAGCTCGGTGCTGATGAACGCCGTACCGGCCAAGGTGGGGGGCGTCGAGCGCATCGTCATCGTGGTCCCGGCGCCGGGCGGCGTCATCAACCCGCTGGTGCTGGTGGCGGCCGACATTTCAGGCGTCGCGGAAATCTACCGCGTCGGTGGTGCACAGGCGATCGCGGCGCTTGCCCATGGCACCGAAACAATCAAGCCGGTCGCCAAGATCGTTGGACCCGGCAATGCCTATGTCGCCGCGGCCAAGCGCCAGGTGTTCGGCACGGTTGGCATCGACATGATCGCCGGCCCGTCGGAGGTGCTGGTGGTGGCCGACGGCAGCAACGATCCCGACTGGATTGCCGCCGACCTTCTGGCCCAAGCCGAGCATGACGTGTCGGCGCAATCGATCCTGATCACCGACGATCCCGCGTTTGGCAAAGCCGTCGAACAGGCGGTTGAGCGCCAGCTGCAAAGTTTGCCGCGCGCAGAGACGGCTGCAGCCAGCTGGCGCGATTTCGGCGCGGTGATCCTGGTGGACACAATCGAGGCCTCGCTGCCGCTGGTCGACCGCATCGCCGCCGAACATGTCGAGTTGGCCATCGACGACGCCGAAGGTTTTCTCGCCAGGATGCGCAATGCAGGTGCGGTGTTTCTGGGCCGCCATACGCCCGAAGTTATCGGCGACTATGTCGGCGGCTCCAACCACGTTCTGCCGACGGCGCGCTCGGCGCGCTTCTCGTCTGGCCTGTCGGTGCTCGATTTCGTCAAGCGCACCTCGATCCTGAAGCTCGGGCCAGAGCAACTGAGAGCACTTGCGCCGGCGGCGATCGCGCTGGCCAAGGCAGAAGGCCTCGACGCGCATGGCCGCTCCGTCGCCATCCGGCTGAACATGTAGGCGGACATGGCGGACGGCGATCCAATCCGCGCAAGACTGATCGACGTCGAACTCGACGAATCGATCGGCCGTTCGACGCCCGACGTCGAACATGAGCGCGCGGTGGCGATCTTCGACCTGATCGAGGAAAACAGCTTTCAGCCGGTCAATGACGACGGCGCCGGGCCTTACCGGCTGAAGCTGTCGCTGGCCGAATCCCGGCTGGTGTTTGCGGTCGCCCGCGAGGACGGTGCGGCCGTCGTCACCCACATCCTGTCGCTGACGCCGCTCAAACGCATCGTCAAAGACTATTACCTGATCTGCGAAAGCTATTACGACGCCATCCGCTCGTCGACGCCTAGCCATATCGAGGCGATCGACATGGGCCGGCGCGGCCTGCACAATGAAGGCTCGCAGACGCTGATGGACCGGCTTGCCGGCAAGATCGACATCGACTTCGACACGGCGCGGCGGCTTTTCACGCTGGTCTGTGTGCTGCACTGGCGGGGTTAGATCAGGATGACGTTTCGTTGAATGGCCATCCCGATCTGACTCTTTGTTGGAGCATGATCTCGGGACAAAACTATTCCCGTTTTGTCCGAGAAAACCGGTTCCCACTTTTCGGGATCATGCTCTAGTGGCCGCGCTGCCCCGCTCCATCCTGTTTTTGTGCGGCATGAACGCCGTGCGCTCGCCGATGGCCGAGCAGCTGGCGCGGCGCATGCTGCCGCCGACCACTTTCGTTGCCTCTGCCGGCGTGCACAGGGGCGAGCGCGACCCGTTTGTCGATGCGGTGCTGGCCGAAGAAGGGCTGACGCTGGGCGAGCGCCAGCCGAGAGCAATGGAGGATCTCGAGGACGACTATTTCGACCTGATCGTTACGCTGGCGCCGGAAGCGCACCATGCAGCGCTCGAACTCACCCGCTCGCTTGCCGTCGACGTTGAATACTGGCCGATGCCGGACCCGACCGATGTCGGGGGCAGGCGCGAGCAGATCATGGCCAGCTACCGCGACGTCCGCGAGCGGCTGAAAACGCGTATAAGCCGGCGTTTTCTGCTCCCAGAGGCGAAAAACGCGGCGGATTAATCCATGTCGCTCAAAAGTGGTCCCGGTTTTGAGATAACGACATGCATAACAAAAGCTTAGATCGCGTCGCATATGACGCGATCTAAGCGTGTTCACAAGCGGACGATTATCATATAGGTTCCGCCGAAATTCCCGCCTGGGCACTCCAGGACGCCGGAACTGCAATCCAAGCAAAGGTATCGAATGCCGAAGGAAGAAGTCCTCGAGTTTCCGGGTGTCGTGACGGAATTGTTGCCGAATGCGATGTTCAGGGTGAAGCTCGAAAACGAACACGAGATCATCGCCCATACGGCCGGCCGCATGCGCAAGAACCGCATCCGCGTGCTGACCGGCGACAAGGTCCTGGTCGAAATGACGCCCTATGACCTGACCAAGGGCCGCATCACCTATCGTTTCAAGTAAGAATTAGATCCGGACCGCGATGAGCAGTTTGCAGAAGCTGGTGCTTGCCTCGGGTTCACCGCGCCGGATCGAGTTGTTGCAGCAGGCCGGCATCGAGCCGGACCGCGTGCTGCCGGCCGATGTCGACGAGACGCCGCTGCGCGCCGAGCATCCGCGCTCGCTGGCCAAGCGGCTGTCGACGGAAAAAGCCGAGAAGGCGCTGGCTTCGCTGAAAAGTGAGGAAGACTATGCGCCGGGCTTCGTGCTGGCCGCCGATACGGTGGTCGCGGTCGGGCGCCGCATCCTGCCCAAGGCAGAGACGCTGGATGACGCCGCCAATTGCCTTGGGCTGTTGTCGGGCCGTTCGCACCGGGTCTATTCCGGCATCTGCCTAATCACGCCGGGCGGCAAACTGCGCCAAAGGCTGGTTGAATCCAGGGTTCGCTTCAAGCGACTGCCGCGCGAGGAGATCGACGCCTATGTCGCGTCGGGCGAATGGCGCGGCAAGGCCGGCGGCTATGCCGTGCAGGGTCTCGCCGGCTCCTTCGTCGTCAAGCTGGTCGGCTCCTACACCAACATCGTCGGCCTGCCGCTCTACGAGACGGTGGCGCTGCTTTCCGGCGAAGGCTTCAAGGTCCACACCAACTGGCACACCGCGCGGCCATGAGCCTGGACGACAAGGTCACCCCGCTGCGCCCGAAGCGCCCCTGCCCCGAATGCGGCAAGCCGTCGGCGCGCGAGACCTATCCCTTCTGCTCGACGCGCTGCAAGGACATCGACCTCAACCGTTGGCTGAAGGGCGCCTATGTCATCACCGCGCGTGATGATGAGGAGGAGAGCGACGAGCCAAAGTAGGGCATAAGCGCCGACGTTGCGGCCAATCCCCTTCGCCCCGTTCACGGGGAGAAGGTGCCGGCAGGCGGATGAGGGGCGGCACCAATGTCGGCAATTTCACTTGGCCGACCTTGCGCGATTGCTGCTTTGCCGACGCCTATCGAGCCCCGTCACCTATCCGCGACAATTGCCCCGGAAAATGGCGCTTAGGCGCTGGACAGGCCGGATTCCCGTGCTATAACCCACGCGCTTTCAAGGGGCGCCCACGGTGCTTTCCTGAAATCCGGCCAACGATATCTCGTTTGCCGGCGAGGCCCAGATAGCTCAGTTGGTAGAGCAGCGGACTGAAAATCCGCGTGTCGGTGGTTCGAATCCGCCTCTGGGCACCATCTCTTTCTCCGAAGAAATCAGGTGCGTGACCTCTTGTCGGCGGCAGGCGGATTCCGGATCTCGGGCCGCTGAATGCCGGTGCGCCTGCGCAACCGAACTATGAACTGCCGGCGCGCACGGTCTCCACGCCCAGCGAGCCGGCCGGCAGCGGCTGTAACAGTTCGGCTTCGGACTTTGTCAGATTGAGCCAGGCGGACCAATTTTCAGGTTGAAGGACCACGACCTGCCGATTGTGATAGGGCGCGATATCGGGTCCAGGCTCGGTCGTCAGCATGGTGAAGGTTGGCGGCTTGTTGCCGACGGCTTCACGCCAAAGCCCTGCGATGGCCATGAACGGAGAGCCGTTGAGGGTGAAGCGATGCTTCGCCTTCGGATATTTGGTGCCGGTGAATTCGAAGAAGGCGGACGCCGGTACGAGACAGCGTTTGCTGCTCCCGAATTGCCGACCTTCGGAGCGGAAATTGAACACCGGTCCGCCCTTTGGTCCGGCCGGTGGAAATCCGAACGTCATCGAAACCAGTTCAACAACGCCGGTGTCGCCCGCGGCGCGCATTATCGGGGCCGGATCATTGATGTGGATGTCGTCCGCCTGCGGCAGGTCGAGTTCGGTTTGGTGGGTGGGGATCTCGAGTGCCAACGACTCCAGCATCCGGCAATATTCAGCCCAGAGAATATGCTGTTCATAATCGTTGCACATGGAAGGCTCCGGACCGGACTGCCAACTCTACGTTACGGCAAACGAAGCGGCGATGAAAAGCAACGGGCCGCTCTAGGCATCGCGCTCAACCAGTATATCGGCCTCGATCGCCGCATTGACGAAGGCGGCGCGGGCGTAGCGGGCCTCTTTCAGGCCTTCGAGAGCGCCAAGGCAGGCTTTGCGGGCGGCGACGTGATAGCGGCCTGTCTTCACCGGCCACCGGTTGATGAGGATGTCGGCGGCCTGGGCAACACGCTCCACCTTGTAGATCGTGTTTCTGGACCTGCCGAGCGCGACGCGAACCGGCTCATCGAACGCTGGTCTTGCATGTTTTCCCTCCCGAACGCGACCGCAAGTCAATTCGGGAGAGCCAGTTCGGTTCCACAGGCACGATTTGCCAACACAAAAACCCGCTTGCCGAAATCACTTTGCGCACAGGGGCCAGATTGCGGATTTGATTTGCTTGGTAATCCCCTCTTCCTAGGGCAAACTATCTGCCGGGGCTGCAGGAGGAGAAATGCGAGCACGCGCAGCTACGATCGGCGATCTCGAAAGTGTTTTTCGGGATTTGTCCACGCGTATGTCGGACGAGTATGCGGCCGCCGGCAAGGACATCAAGGCCGCCTACGACAATCTGATGATGAATTTGAAGGAAGGCCGCGCTCACGCGCTGGTCGAGGGCGACAAGACGGTGGCTATCATCGCCTGGCACGAGAACAGCGACGCTGCGGACACGCTGTTTGCCGCGCAGGAGGGTTTTTTCAGCGCCGCGACGGTCCGCTTCTGTCGTCGTCACATCCGCCATGTCCAGGCGCTCGCCGGCAACCTTCCCATCCACTCGCGCAGCTGGCTGCAGCGGGCCGACGTCGCCAAATGGTTCCGCGTCATCGGTTATGTCGAGCGCGGCCAGGAGAACGGCGCCACTGTATTCGAATTGCCGCCAGCCCGGGCAGCGCTATCGATGCGTGCCGCATAGGGCTGCGCCCTCACGGAGGCAATCATAGAAAAGCCCACCGCCAAGAAGGCGATGGGCTGGTATTTGTCTGCGATGGACTAAGATGTCGGGCTGATCGAGCGCCTCGAAAATCACCTGTTCCAGCGAACCGAAATCCTCTTCGATCTCGCTGACCTCAAGGCCTGAATGCCGAGCATCCAGGGCTGCCAGCGTGGTCAGGATTCGAGCTGTTGCCTTGTCGGCAGGCAGTTCACCCGGCAGGTGCTCGTGTATCCAGCCTTGCATAAAATCAACGCCGCGCTCGCTCATTGAATTGTTCTCCTGCCTGCAGTTCGATCGGAAATCACTCTCCCAAAATGACCCCGGAGGCGACAATCTGGGCCGTCAGCCTGGTGAGCCTGCCTCGCTTCACGAGCGTCGGTTTTTCATAGATTTTCTTCATACCAATGCCCTTCGCGACAGTTCGCTCGTCAGCAACAACGTCTTTCGCGAGGCCGCGTTCCATTGCCGGCGCTGAGCCCGACGCCCCTGAGTTGGAGAGCTCGGCTTCTGTCCAGCATGTTGCGCCACCAAGGTGCCGCGTGCCATCTGTCGCTGCCGCTTATTGTGATGCAAACAGGATCATGGCACAGCCATCCAATATTAACCGACAACCGGCCCCGGGCGCAGGCGTCAGCCTGAACCGGGCGCTTTCCAAGCTTGGCCTGTGTTCGCGCAAGCAGGCCGAGCTGCTGATCGCCGAAGGGCGCGTGCGGGTCGGCGGCAAGGTGGTGCGCGATCCGTCGCTTCGCGTCGATCTCAATCGTGACCACATTGCCGTCGACGGCGCGCGCATCGCTGCCGGGGCAAAGGTCTATCTGATGATCAACAAGCCGCGCGGACTGGTCACCACCCGCGACGACCCCGAGGGGCGCGGCACCGTTTATGACTGCCTCACCGGGCTCGACCTGCCTTTCGTGTCGCCGGTCGGGCGCCTCGACAAGGCCAGCGAAGGCCTGTTGCTGATGAGCAACGACACGCATTGGGCCAATGGCCTGCTCGATCCGGCATCGCATGTCGCCAAGACCTATCACGTGCAGATCGGCGCCGCGCCCGACGAGGCGATGCTGGCGCGGTTTCGCAAAGGCGCTGATGTCGACGGGGAACTGCTGACCGCAAGCTCGATCGATCTGCTGCGCAGCGGCGGCCGCACTGCGTGGCTGGAAATCGTGCTCGACGAGGGCCGCAACCGGCAGATCCGCCGCCTGCTCGGCGCTTTCGATGTCGAGGTGCTGAGGCTGGTCAGGGTGGCGATCGGCGCGTTGCATCTCGGCGAGCTCGCCAAGGGTCAGGCGCGGCATCTTACCGCCGAGGAGCTGGCGCTGCTTTCGGCTACGAGAGCGCCGTAACCCCCTCACCCGGATTGCCAACCGAATTGCGAAGGGCAATTCGGGGCAATCCGACCTCTCCCCGAGGGGAGAAGAGGGGCAGGCGCCGACGCTTGCCTGTTCTCCCCACGGGGAGAAGGTGGCCGCGAAGCGGCCGGATGAGGGGGCCTTGGCTCTGCCGGAAAGAAGTCCAGCAAAAACTATTTCTGGTTCCACTTGCGGATGACGGGCTCGGTCAGGTCGTGCTCGTAGCCGAGGATGCTGATGCTGGCGGTGTCGAGTACGAAATGCGCGCCGCCCTCGGGCGGCAGGCCGAGCCAGCGTGCTGCCAGTACTCTGAGGAAATGCGAGCTCGAAAACACCAGCACGCTGCCCTCGATGGCGCGCAGCCCGGCGATGATCGTGTCGGCTCTGGCGCCGACATCCGCGGCGGACTCGCCGCCGGGACAGCCGTCGCGAAACAATTGCCAGCCGGGGCGCTCGGCCAGAATCTCTTTGGTCTTCACGCCCTCATAGGCGCCATAGTCCCATTCCTGCAGATCGTCCTTCTTCACCGCAGCAGCGCCGAAGCCGGCAAGCGTGCAGGTGTTGAAGGCGCGCTGCGACGGGCTCGACCACACCGCCTGGAAGGACAGGCCCTTGAGCCGGTCCGCAACGGCTCGGGCCGCGGCCTCGCCCGCCGCCGTCAACGGGATGTCGGTGCGGCCCGTGTGCTTTCCCGACGCGCTCCATTCGGTCTCGCCGTGACGTACCAGATAGATCTCGGGATAGGGATTGCTCATGCACCGGCCTTTCGGGTTAGGAAACGCCCGCACCCTAGCCGCGAAGGCGTCGCCTGCACCAGCCGCGCCGGGTACCGGCTGCTAAAGAAACAAGGCCGCAGCCGGTTTCGCCGGCTGCGGCCTTGAGGTCGAACGCCTTGGGAGATCAGGCGGGCTGCAGATCGCCCGACAGCGCCAGGTCGGCCTCCTCGGACAATGTGCCGGCCATGGCGGCGGCGAACTTGGTCTGGTCGAGTTCACCTTCCCAGCGCGCCACGACGATGGTCGCCACCGCATTGCCGACGAAGTTGGTCAGCGCGCGGCACTCCGACATGAAGCGGTCGACGCCGAGGATCAGCGCCATGCCGGCGACCGGCACCGTAGGCACCACCGAGAGCGTGGCGGCCAGCGTAATGAAGCCGGCGCCGGTGATGCCGGCAGCACCCTTGGAGCTCAGCATGGCGACGAGCAGCAGCAGGATCTGGTCGCCATAGGTGAGCGGCGTATCAGTCGCCTGGGCGATGAACAGAGCGGCCAGCGTCATGTAGATGTTGGTGCCGTCGAGGTTGAAGGAATAGCCGGTCGGGATGACCAGGCCGACCACCGAACGATTACAGCCGGCGCGCTCCATCTTGGCCATCAGGCCGGGCAAGGCCGCTTCCGAAGACGAGGTGCCGAGCACCAGGAGGAGCTCTTCCTTGATGTAGCGGATCAGCGCCAGGATCGAGAAGCCGTTGTACCATGCCACAGCGCCAAGCACGACCAGCACGAAGAGCAGCGACGTCAAATAGAAGGTGCCGATCAGGAAGGCGAGGTTGGCGATCGCACCGATGCCGTATTTGCCGACGGTGAAGGCCATGGCGCCGAAAGCGCCGATGGGGGCGGCCTTCATCAGGATGGCGACGAGGCGGAAGATCGGCGACGTCAGCGCCTGCAGGAAGTCGACGACCGGGCGGCCGCGGTCTCCGACCAGGGCGAGAGAGATACCGAACAGCACCGAGAAGAACAGCACCTGCAGGATGTCGCCCTGCGCGAAGGCGCCGGTGATAGTGTCGGGGATGATGTTGAGCAGGAAGCCGACGATGGTCGTGTCATGCGCCTTCTCGGCGAAGGTCGCGACCTTCGAGGGATCGAGCGTCGCCGCATTGATGTGCATGCCGGCGCCCGGCTGTACAATGTTGGAGACGACCAGGCCGACGACCAGCGCCAGGGTCGAGAAGACTAGGAAATAGATCATCGCCTTGCCGGCGACGCGGCCAACCTTTTTCAGGTCGGAGACGCCGGCAATGCCGGTCGTCACCGTCAGGAAGATGACCGGCGCGATCACCATCTTGACCAGCTTGATGAAGGCATCTCCGAGCGGCTTCAGCGAAGCACCGAGTTCGGGATAGAAATGGCCGAGCAGAACGCCGGCGGCGATCGCCGTCAGGACCTGCACGTAAAGATGCCGGTAAAAGGGTAGCTTGCCGCGCGGTTCGGCGGCAGCGGATGCTGGCTGCATGACGTCCTCCATGGCGCCCCGATCGAAAGCTCGACCTCCCGGGGCATTTGTTTTGACCTCCAGCAGCCTCGCGACTGCTGAATGGATCATTGCAACTGCCGTGCCAGACTGCGTGGCGAGGTCGTACGCCTTGATTTTATTGACTATTTTAGAGAACCAACGCTGTGTTAACCTGAGGGAAGTGCGGACATCCGCATGAGCGAATTGTGCTTTGTGCGAAATCATGCACAAATAGGCGATGCTGCAACGCCCTGCCGCGGTCCTGTCGCCGACGCCCGAGCAACTCGGCAAACGCGCGCGCCGTGCCTGGCTGCTGTTTGCGGGAATAGCGCTTGTGATCGTGGCGACGGCGCTCACCGGCGCCGGCCTCTATGCGCGTCGTGCCGAGGTCGCAACGCTGGCGGCGCAAGGCCGCACCGATGCCAACCTGAAGGTTGCGCTGCTGCGCGCGGTGCTGGAAAGCCCGCGGGCGCTGCCGCTGCTTTTGTCGGAAGACCAGCAGGTGCATGACGCCCTGCAGAACAAAGGCGCAGTCGCGATTGACGTGCTCAACCGCAAACTCGAAGGGCTGGTCTCCGGCACCAAGGCGTCGGTGCTTTATGTCACCGGCGTCGACGGGTTCGCAATCGCTTCCAGCAACTGGCGCGAGGCGACCAGCTTCGTCGGCAACGACTATGGTTTCCGTGCCTATTTCTCCGGCGCCATGCAATCCGGGACCGCCGAATATTTCGCCCTCGGCAATACGAGCAAGCGCCCCGGCCTCTACATTTCGCGGCGCGTCGGCAATGCGGCCGCACCGCTTGGCGTCGTCGTCGTCAAGATGGAGTTCGATCAGCTCGAAGCCGACTGGCACGAGGCCAACCGCCCCGCCTATGTCAGCGACGACCATGGCGTCGTGCTGATCACCAGCGTGCCGTCCTGGCGCTTCATGACCACGGCACCGCTTGCCGGCCCGCTGGCTGCCACCATCCGGAGCAGCCAGCAATTCGGTAACGCGCCGCTGATCCCGCTGCCGATCACCCGCCCTGAGGCATTGAGCCCTGACGTATCGATGGTGCATGCGGTGACGCCCGGCGGCAGCGATGCCGAATATCTCAGACTTTCGACACTGGTCCAATCGACGCCATGGCGGCTCGACTATCTCGTCCCGGCCGAAGCGCCGATCGCGGCTGCGGTGCGTGAAATGCGGCTGCTGGCGCTGGGCGTCGTGGTGCCGCTGCTGGCGCTGGCCGGCTATCTCTTGTGGCGCCGGCAGTCGGCGCAGATGCGCATTGCCGCCGAACAGGCGGCGCGCATAGAGCTCGAACGCCGCGTCGTCGAGCGCACGCATGATCTGAGCCTGGCGCGCGACCGGCTGCAGGCCGAGATCACCGATCACCGCAGCACGGAGGCCAAGCTGCAGGTCATGCAGCAGGAACTGGTGCAGGCCAACCGTCTTGCGACCCTCGGCCAGGTTGCCGCCGGCGTCGCGCATGAGATCAACCAGCCGGTGGCGACGATCCGCGCCTATGCCGACAATGCGCGTGTGTTCCTGGAGCGCAAGCAGACCGCCTCGGCCGAGGAGAACCTTGGCGCGATTGCGGCGCTGACGGAGCGCATCGGCGGCATCACCGAAGAGTTGAAGGTCTTTGCCCGCAAGGGCCGCACGGCAGCCGAACCGGTCGAGTTGCGCGGTGTCATCGAAGGCGCCGTGGTGCTGCTCAGGAGCCGCTTTGCCGGCCGGCTGGACGCGCTTGACATCACGCTGCCACCGCAGACACTCAAGGTGATGGGCAACCGGCTGCGGCTGGAGCAGGTGCTGATCAATCTTTTCCAGAACGCGCTGGAGGCGCTGGACGGCCGCGACGGCGCCAGGGTGCAAGTGTCGGCGCAGGAAACGGCCGACGGCGTGGCGCTTGCCGTCGCCGACAACGGACCGGGCATTTCGCCCGCCATCCTCAAATCGCTGTTCACGCCGTTCAACACGTCGAAGGAGAAAGGCCTCGGCCTCGGGCTCGTCATCTCGCAGGACATCGTCGCCGATTATGGCGGACGCATCGAGGTTTCCAGCGGCAGAGACGGCACGCGCTTCACCGTTCACCTCGCCAAGGCTCGATGATGGACACCGCACCGGTCATCCTGATCGACGACGACAGCGAGCTGCTGAGAGCCACGCGGCAGACGCTGGAACTGGCCGGCTTTTCAGTGTCGGCCTTTGCGGTGGCGGCCGAGGCGCTGGCCGGGCTCGACGCCAACTTCTCCGGCGTGGTGGTGTCCGATATCAGAATGCCCGGCATTGACGGCCTGCAGCTCTTCGACCGCGTCTTGCGGCTCGATCCTGACATTCCGGTGATCCTGGTCACCGGGCATGGCGACATCGCGGTTGCGGTCAAGGCGATCAAGGACGGCGCCTACGACTTCATCACCAAGCCGTTCGCCGCCGACCGGCTGGCGCAAAGCGTGGCGCGCGCAGCGGAAAAGCGCCGCCTGGTGATGGAGAACCGCGCCTTGCGCGAAAGCGCCGAACAGGCGCAGGACGGCCTGCCGCTGATCGGCCAGACGCCGGCGATGGAACGGCTGCGCCGGACGCTCAGGCAAATCGCCGACACCGATGTCGACGTGCTGGTGACCGGAGAGACCGGCTCCGGCAAGGAGGTGGTGGCGAGCCTGCTGCATCGCTGGAGCCGGCGCGCCAAGGGAAATTTCGTGGCGCTGAATTGCGGCACGCTGCCGGACACGGTTATCGAAAGCGAGTTGTTCGGCCATGAGGCCGGCGCCTTCACCGGCGCACAGAAGAAGCGGATCGGCCGCATCGAGCATTCCAGTGGCGGCACGCTGTTCCTCGACGAGATCGAAAGCATGCCGGCCTCGACCCAGGTGCAGATGCTCAGGGTGCTGGAAATGCGTGAGGTGACGCCGCTCGGCACCAATGAGATCCGGCCGGTCGATCTGCGTGTCGTCGCCGCTGCCAAGGTCGATCTCGGCGATCCCGGCCAACGCGGCGCCTTCCGCGAGGATCTCTATTACCGGCTCAACGTGGTGACGATCTCGATCCCGCCGCTGCGCGAGCGCCGCGACGACGTGGCGTTACTGTTCTTCTACTTCGCCGAACGCGCGGCCGCCCGCTTTCGCCGTCAAATGCCGGCCGTGCCTGCTTCGGTGCACCGCTATCTCAGCCAGCATGACTGGCCGGGCAATGTCCGCGAACTCGCGCATTTCGCCGAGCGTTTCGTGCTCGGGCTGGAAGAAGCGGGTGATGCGCCGCCTTCCACCTCGGCGGAAACGGATGACGCCAGATCGCTGCCGGAACGGCTGGAGCGCTATGAGGCCGATGTGATCCGCGAGACACTTGGCCGCAATGACGGCGACGTCCGGCGCACGATCGAGGCGCTCGGCATCCTTTCGCCGTTTCACGGAAACGGCGAACCGCTCTATCTCTTTGTTTCGGCGCAATTCCGGACAGAAAACCGATCACACTTTTCCTGGAATTGCTTTAAAGCGTGGCGGATTTTGCGACCCTGTCCGAAAAAACCGTGGCAAGTCGGCATCAGAAGGTGTTGAAGACCGCATCGGCCGCCTTCGGCAAGGCGCGATCCGGTTGCGCTCGGCAGATGTTGATGATTTGTTGCCGGTCAGCGGAGAATGAGTGATGCGAGAACCTGTCGGTCAAGATGAATATGGGTCGACCAGTCCCTTCGATCCGGACGATCTGCCGAATTTGAACGCGATCGGCCCGGCCATGGGTGGCGGCAACGACTTCGAGAAATACGCCGTCGCCGTGATCATCGTCTTCGGCGCGCTGATCATTGGCGGGTTGATGGCCGCTTCCATGGCCTTCGGCCATCGCAACGGCTTCCTGTTCGCGCTTGGCGGCGCGACCGCCGCCTGGATATCGGGCAATGCGCTGCTGCTCGACCGGCCGCGCATCTACGCGCTGTTCGTTGGCATCGCGGCGCTGATGCTGGTGGGATCGACCCTCACGCTCGTCCTTTGATCGATCTTTGTTTGATCGTGATCTAGTATCCTAGAGCCTCGCCGGATGCGGCGCGGCTGTCGATGGCGCCGTTGTAGCGGGCGCCGCCACCCTTCTCGATTTCCGCAAGGCTCTTGCCGCCGACAAGAATGCCGGCCGCCTGACCCCAGGTCGAATCAGCGAGATCGAGGTGGTAGCCCATGCCGGCCAGCAGTTTTTCGGTGTCGGGCGACAGGCCGAACGGTTCGACATAGATCGTATCGGGCAGCCACTGATGATGGATGCGCGGCGCGTCGATTGCCTCCTGGATGTTCATGCCGTGGTCGATGACGTTGACGATGGCTTCCAGCGTGATGGTGATGATGCGCGAGCCGCCGGGGCTGCCGATGACCATGAACGGCTTGCCGTCCTTGGCCACGACGGTCGGGCTCATCGATGATAGCGGCGTCTTTCTCGGCTGGATGGCATTCGCCTCGCCCTGGACCAGACCATAGAGATTGGGCACGCCGGGCTTCTGGGTGAAATCGTCCATCTCATTGTTGAGCAGGATGCCGGTGCCATCGGCGACAACGCCGGCGCCGAACGAGCCGTTCAGCGTGTAGGTGACCGCGACCGCATTGCCGTCATTGTCGATGATCGAATAATGCGTCGTCTCCTTCGACTCGCCAAAGCCCTTCGGCATCAGGTCCTGAGAGACCCCAGCCCGGAACGGGTCGATCTTGTCGCGGATGTCCTTGGCGTAACCTTTGTCGAGCAGCTTCGAGACCGGGTTGTCGACGAAATCGGGATCGCCAAGGGCCGAGTTGCGATCAACATAGGCATGGCGCATCGCCTCGACCATGACATGAACAGTCTCGGCCGAGTCGGCGCCGAGATAGGATAGCGGGTAACCTTCCAACACGTTGAGGATTTCGCAGATGATGACGCCACCGGAGCTCGGCGGCGGCGACGAAATGATCTCGTAGCCGCGATAGGTGCAGCTCACCGGTTTCAGTTCGCGCACCGCATATTGCTCGAAATCGGCCTTGGCGAGAATGCCGCCCTTGGCGCCGCTCGCCTTGACGATGGCATCGGCGATGGCGCCTTTGTAGAAGGCATCGGCGCCTTTTTCGGAAATGGCGGCGAGCGAGGCGGCAAGGTCGGGCTGGAGGAGACGCTCGCCGGCGCCATAGGGCTTGCCGTCCGGCTTCAGGAAGATGGCGGCCGCGGCAGGGTCCTTCGCCAGCCGCGCGGCATTGCTTGCGAATGAATTAGCGTCACCCTGGTCGAGAACGAAGCCATCCTTGGCATAGGCAATTGCCGGCGCCATCAAGTCTTGGCGTGGCAGCGTGCCGTATTTTTCCCTCGCCATCTCGAAACCGGCCACGGAACCCGGCACGCCGACCGCGAGATAGCCATCAAGGCTGGCGCCCTTCACCGGTTTGCCGTCCTTGTCGAGATACATGGTCTTGGTTGCCGCAAGCGGCGCGCGCTCGCGGAAATCGAGGAACGTCGATTTGCCGTCCTTGAAGCGTATGGTCATGAATCCGCCGCCGCCGATATTGCCGGCATTAGGGTAGAGGACCGCGAGCGCATAGCCGACGGCGACCGCCGCATCGACGGCGTTGCCGCCCTTCTTCAGCACCTCGACGCCGGCTTCCGACGCGAAATGCTGGGCGGTCACGACCATGCCGTGCCCGCCCTTCGCCGGCTGCGGCGAGGCAGCGAAGACGGCTGCGGATGGCGTCAGCGCTATTGCGAGCGAAAGGGTGACGCCAATCAGCGTCCGGCGGGTCAAGGGCATGGCGGTGCTCCAAGTTCAGTGTGCCTAGAAGAGCTACTTGGAGCGGCCGAGTCCATCATCAATATGAGCGAACACATATTGGTGTTCGCCCGCTCGCCGAGGAGTTGCTAATCTCCCCCACGAGGGGGGAGATCAGCCAACCTCAAACAATCCCGCCGCTGCCACCCGCAACCACAGGCCGTTCCGCTGCGACCTTCGTCCTGTATCCTGCCGCACGATACGCGGCGACCGGATCAATGGCGCCGCCGCTCTTCAGCCGCGCCATGGCCAGGATCGGCTCGACATCGGTGCGGTAGGCGCTTTTGAGCGTCTGTGTCGCCATCAGCGCATCATTGCCGTCCTGGAAACCTTCCAGCGCCTTGCGGTCGACCAGCAGCGCCTGCGCATAGGCGCGCTGGACCTCGACCGCCGACAGCATCAGACTTTCGATGGGGTCGGTGACGTTGTGGCTCTGGTCGAGCATATGGGCGGGATCGAAACCCTCGGCGCCGGAAAGCTCGGCATCGACCAGTTCGTTGAAGACGAGGAACAGCCGATAGGGGTCGATCGAACCGGCATCGAGATCGTCGTCGCCATATTTGGAATCGTTGAAGTGGAAGCCGCCGAGTTTCTTGAACTGGATCAGCCGCGACACGATCATCTCGATGTTGACGTTGGGCGCATGGTGGCCGAGGTCGACCAGGCAGAAGGCCTTGTCGCCGAGCTCTCTGGCGATGAGGTAGTTGGTGCCCCAGTCCTGCACGACAGTGGAATAGAAGGCCGGCTCGTACATCTTGTGCTCGGTGAACAGCTTCCAGTCGGCGGGCAGGCCGGCATAGATCTCCTTCATGGCGTCGAGATAGCGCTCGAAGGCTTTGGCGAAATTCACCTGGCCCGGGAAATTCGAACCGTCGCCGATCCATACCGTCAGCGCTCTAGAGCCGAGCGTCTTGCCGATCTCGATGCATTCGAGATTGTGCTCGACGGCCTGACGGCGCGTGCCGGCATCGGCATGCGACAGCGAGCCGAATTTGTAGGAGAGCTTCTGATCCTTGGCGTCGGAGAAAGTGTTGGAGTTCATGGCGTCAAAGCCGAGGCCGAAGCGGGAGGCCGCCTGCTTCAGCCGGTTCGGGTCGGCCTTGTCCCAGGGGATGTGCAGCGAGACGGTCGGTGTCGCCTGCGTCAACTGGCTGATGACGGCGCAGTCCTCGATCTTGTCGAAGATGTCGCGCGGCTCGCCGGCGCCGGGAAAGCGGGCAAAGCGGGTGCCGCCGGTGCCGACGCCCCAGGACGGAATGGCGACGGCGAATTTCTCGACCTTGTCGCGGATGGCATCGATGGCGATGCCGCGACGGTCGAGGCGTTCGCCGAGCGAGGCGTAGTCGCGTTCGAGGTCGGATTTGCGGGCAGCGTTGTGGCTGGCGACGAGGTCGGCGGAGATGATGGTTTCGGACAAGTGCTATTCCTCCCAAATGCGTTCGGTCAGCGCTGCCCCTCATCCGGCCCTTCGGGCCACCTTCTCCCCGTATAGTGACGGGGGGAAGGGAAGCGCTTCGACGTTAGCTCAGCGCGTAAAGCTCTGCGCGTTGCCGGCGTCGACATTGACGATGTTGCCGGTGGATTTGGCCGACATGTCGGAGGCGAAGAAATAGATCGCCTCGGCGATGTCTTCCGGGAAGACCGAGCGCTTCAGCATCGACCGCGAGCGGTAGTGCTCCTCCAGATCGTCGGTCGACATCTTGTAGGCGGCGGCGCGCTGTTCCTTCCACTCGCCGGTCCAGATTTTCGAGCCACGCAGCACGGCATCCGGATTGACAACATTGACCCGGATCTGCGCTTCCGCGCCCTCCAGCGCCAGGCAGCGGGCGAGATGGATCTCTGCGGCCTTGGCGGTGCAATAGGCGGCGGCGTTGGGCGAGGCGGCCAGCCCGTTCTTCGAGGCGACGAAGACGACATTGCCGCCGATCTTCTGGGCGCGGAACAGCCGGAAGGCTTCGCGCGAGACCAGGAAATAGCCGGTCGACAAGATGTCCATGTTCTTGTTCCACAGCGCCAGCGTGGTTTCCTCGATCGGTGCCGAGGACGCCAGGCCGGCGTTGGAGACCAGGATGTCGATGCCGCCGAACTCGACTGCCGTCTCGGCAAAACCTGAGATGACCTGCTCCTCGGCAGTAACGTTGATCAGCACCGGGCGGACGAAATCCTTGCCATAGGCCTTGGCCAGCTCGTCGTTGGCGCTGGCGAGAGCGGCTTCATCGATGTCGGCCAGCACGACGCAGGCACCCTCGCGCAGCAGCCGGCTGGCGGTGGCGCGACCGATGCCGCCGGCGCCGCCGGTGACCAAAGCGATCTGGCCGGCTAACGACTTCGGCTTCGGCATGCGCTGTAGCTTCAGATCCTCGAGCAGCCAGTATTCGATGTCGAAGGCCTCCTGCGCGGGCAGGCCAACATAGGACGAGACGGTCGAAGCGCCGCGCATGACGTTGATGGCGTTGACGTAGAATTCGCCCGAGATGCGCGCCGTCGCCTTGTCGCCGGCGAAGGTGAACATGCCGACGCCGGGCATCAGGTAGACCACGGCATTGGGATCGCGGATAGCGGGCGAGTCCGGGTGCTTGCAGCTGTCGTAATAGGCCTGGTAGCCGACACGATAAGCGGCAATGTCATCGGCAAGGCGCGCGATGACCGCATCGACATCAGGCTTGGCCGGATCGAACTCGATCACCAGCGGCCGGATTTTTGTTCGCAGGAAGTGATCCGGGCATGAGGTGCCGAGTGCGGCCAGCGGGCGCAAATCCCTGGAGTTGACGAATTCGAGCACGGCGGGCTGGTCGTCGAAATGACCGAGCTTGTGGCTCTTTTCCGAGATCAAGCCGCGAATCCTCGGCATCAGTTTCGCCGCAATGGCGCGGCGCTCAGTGGCATCGAGCGACTTCACCGCCTCGCCGCCGAAGATCGCGAGACCCTCGGAGCGGCGCTCGAACCATTCGACCGCCTGGTTGATGACCGAGATCGTCGTCTCGTAGCACTCCTTGGGGGTGTCGCCCCAAGTGAACAGGCCGTGGCTCTCGAGAATGACGCCCTTGGCCTCGGGGTGCTCGACGCAGAATTTTTCCAGCCACAGGCCGAGCTCGAAACCCGGCCGCTTCCACGGCAGCCAGCCGATGGCGTCGCCGAAGATCTCCCTGGTCAGCGCTTTGGAGTCCTTGGCGGCGGCAATGGCGATGATGGCATCGGGATGCATGTGGTCGACAAAAGGCTTCGGCACATAGGCATGCAGCGGCGTGTCGATCGAGGCCGCGCGCGGATTGAGGTTGAAGGTGCAGTGCGGCAGGTAGCCCACCATCTCGTCCTCATGCGCGACACCACGATAGAGGCTTTTGAGCGCGCGGAGCTTGTCCATGTAGAGGGTGGCGAAGCCGTCAAGCTTGATCGAGGCGCTATCGCCGCCCGAGCCCTTGACCCAGAGCACTTCGACATCATCGCCGGTGAGCGGGTCTTTCTGCCAGATTTTCGAGGAGGTGTTGCCGCCGCCATAGTTGGTGACGCGCTTGTCGGAGCCGAGCGTGTTCGAGCGATAGACCAGAAGCTCAGGCCCGCTCATCCCTTCGATTTTCGCATCGTCCCACAGATTGGCAAGGCGCGAGCCGGAGCGCTTGTCGAGCATAATTATCCTCCCTGGGACGCAAAAAGGCGCGGTCCCTTTTGCCGGAAATGTCTACGCAAGCACGCTGCTTGTCAATCACAAACGATCAATATCGATCATATTGCACTGCACCATGAAATTATATGATCGGAAATGATTGACACTGGTTGTTTTCTAGTGCCTCATGACCCTGCAGGGAGGAACCATGCACGAAAAAGAGCGCCACAGGATCATTCTGTCCGCCGTCCAGGAAAAGCCTGTGGTGACGGTGCAGGAGATGGTCGACCTGACGGACTCGTCCGAGGCGACGATCCGGCGCGATATCGCAGCCCTTCACGTGCAAAAGCGCCTGCGCCGGGTGCGCGGCGGCGCCGAGGCAATCTCGCCTCCACAGTTCATCGGCCTCGCCGGCCGGCCCTTTTCCGTCAACGAAACGCTGAATGCGTCGCAGAAGCGGGCGATTGCGCGCGAAGCGGTGGAGCTCTGCACAGACGGCGAGCCGATCATCATCAATGGCGGCACCACCACCTTCCAGATGGTGCATTTCCTGACCGGACGCCGCATGCCGATCTTCACCAATTCGTTCCCGATCGCCGAGCATCTGCTCAAGCATTCGAAGAACACGGTGATGCTGTCGGGCGGCACGATCTACCGCGAGCAGAACATCATCCTGTCGCCCTTCGACAATGACGTGACGCGCAATTTCTATGCGCGCCGCATGTTCATGGGTGCGCAGGGGCTCGGCCCGCTCGGCCTGATGGAAGGCGACCCGCTTCTGATCCAGGCGGAGCAGAAACTGATCGACCAGGCCGACGAGCTGGTGGTGCTGGTCGATTCCTCGAAGTTCCGCCAGCGCTCCAGCCTGATCCTGTGCGGGCTCAAGCGCATCGCCACGGTCATCACCGATGACGGCATCGAGGATCGCGAAGCCAACATGCTGGAAGCCGCAGGTGTGACGCTGATCGTCGCCCGCAAGTCGGCAAAGGAAGAATCTTCGCTGCAGGCCTGAGACCAACCGCAGCGACGATGGGATGCAACGCTCAAAGGGAGGAAATACAATGAGCTTCTTGAAGAAATTGATGGTGACGGCGGCATTCTCGGCCGCCATGTTCGTGAACGCCGCCTATGCCGAAAACGTCAAGATCGCGCTGGTGGTGAAGTCGCTCGGCAACGGCTTCTTCGACGCCGCCAACAAGGGCGCCGAAGAGGCGGCCAAGGAACTCGGCGATGTCGACATCATCTACACCGGCCCGACCAAGGCGACCGCCGAAGCGCAGATCGAAGTGGTCAATTCGCTGATCGCGCAGAAGGTCAACGCCATCGCCATTTCCGCCAATGACGCCGACGCGCTGGTGCCGGTGCTGAAGAAGGCCATGGAGCGCGGCATCACCGTCATCTCGTGGGATTCGGGCGTCGCCAAGGAAGGCCGCCAGCTGCACCTCAACCCGTCCGACACCGGCCTGATCGGCGAGACCATCATCAAGCTCGCCGCCGACTATCTGCCGGAAGGCGGCGAGGTCGCCATCCTGTCGGCTTCGTCGACCGCGACCAACCAGAACGCCTGGATCGAAGCGGCCAAGAAGGTGCTGCCGGAGAAATTCCCCAAGATCAAACTCGTCGCCACCGTCTATGGCGATGACGATTCGGCCAAGAGCACCGACGAAGCCAAGGGCCTGCTGAAGTCCTATCCGAACCTCAAGGCGATCATCGCGCCGACCACCGTCGGCGTCGTCGCCGCCGCCCAGGTCGTCACCGACGCGAACCTGATCGGCAAGGTCAATGTCACCGGCCTGGCGCTGCCGTCGGAGTTCAAGAAGTTCATCGACAATGGTTCCAGCCAGGCGGTCGCGCTGTGGAACCCGATCGACCTCGGCTACTCCGCCGTCTACCTCGCCCATGACCTGGCGGTGAAGAAGGAAGAGGCCAAGCCCGGCGCGACACTGTCGATCGGCCGCGTCGGCAAGGTCACGCTCGACGATACGAACTCGGCTGCGATGGCTCCGCCCTTCCAGTTCGACAAGACCAACATCGAGAAGTTCTCCAAGATCTATTGATCCGGAGCGCCAGTACCCTCCCCCTTGTGGGGAGGGTCGGCGAGGCGGTCTTGCGAAGCAAAACCGGCGAGACGGGGTGGGGGTGGCGACATCTCCATATGCCAGGACCTTGATATGCTAGTAGACCCCGCTCACATCGTTCGCGACCCTCCCCACAAGGGGGAGGGTAAGATCACCCCGCGCCTGACGCTGTCCGGCGTCTCCAAAAGCTTTCCCGGTGTGCGCGCGCTGCACAATGTCAGCCTGTCGCTTTACCCCGGCCAAGTGACCGCGCTGATCGGCGAGAACGGCGCCGGCAAGTCGACGCTGGTCAAGATCATGACCGGCATCTACCAGCCCGACACCGGCACGATCAGCATTGACGGCCAGCCGGTGACCTTGCCCAGCGCACATGCCGCCTTCGGCCATGGCATCACCGCCATCCATCAGGAAACCGTGCTGTTCGACGATCTGAGCGTCGCCGAGAACATCTTTCTCGGTCATGCGCCGCGCACACGGCTAGGCACCATCGACTGGCGCACGATGCGCAAAAATGCGCGCGAAGTGCTCGATACCATGCATGCCGGCCATATCGACGCCGATGCGCGGCTGAAAGACCTCGGCATAGCCAACAAACATCTGGTCGCGGTGGCGCGCGCCATGTCGATCGACGCGCAGATCGTCATCATGGACGAACCAACCGCAGCCCTTTCGATGAAGGAGATCGAGGAGCTTTTTCTGCTGATCGAATTCCTCAAGGAGGATGGCAAGGCGATCCTGTTCATCAGCCACAAGTTCGACGAGATCTATCGCATCGCCGACCGCTACACGGTGTTCCGCGATGGCGAGATGGTCGGCGAAGGGCTGATCAAGGATGCCGGCCAGAGCCAGATCGTGCGCATGATGGTCGGCCGCTCCGTCGATCACATCTTTCCGCAGCGCAAGGCCGAGATCGGCGCGCCGGTGCTGTCGGTCTCCGGCCTGTCGCACCCGACCGAATTCAACGATATCGGCTTCGAGCTGCACAAGGGTGAGATCCTCGGCTTCTATGGCCTTGTCGGCGCCGGGCGCAGCGAGGTGATGCAAGCGATCTCAGGCATCACCAGCGTATCGGGCGGGACGATCACGCTGGAAGGCAAGGCGATCGCGCCAAGATCGGCGGCGGATTCGATCGAAGCCGGCATCGTCTACGTGCCGGAAGAACGCGGCAAGCAAGGCGTGGTGATCGGCCTGCCGATCTTCCAGAATGTCTCACTGCCTTCGCTCAAGCGCACTTCCAAATCCGGCCTGCTGCGGCTGGCGGAAGAATTTTCGCTCGCCCGCTCCTACACCGAGCGGCTGGACCTGCGCGCCTCCTCACTCAGCCAGGATGTCGGCACCCTGTCGGGCGGCAACCAGCAGAAGATCGTCATCGCCAAATGGCTGGCGACAGCGCCCAAGGTGATCATCCTGGACGAGCCGACCAAGGGCATCGATATCGGCTCCAAGGCCGCCGTGCACGGTTTCATGGCCGAGCTCGTTGCCCAAGGCCTGTCTGTGATCATGGTGTCGTCGGAACTGCCCGAAATCCTCGGCATGTCCGACCGCGTCGTCGTCATGCGCGAAGGCCTGGTTGCGGCGGTCTACGACAATAAGGGGCTGGACGCCGAAACGCTGGTCAGGACGGCAGCGGGGATCGCGGCATGAAGGCTCTCCTGAAATACCGCGAGATCTGGCTGGCGGCGGCCATCGTCGTTTTGATCGGCCTGATCTCGATACGCTTCCCGGCCTTTGCCGACCCCGGCAATCTCGGCCAGGTGTTCAACGACACCTCGATCCTGATGATCCTGGCGCTGGGACAGATGGTTGTCATCCTGACGCGGTCGATCGACCTGTCGATGGCCTCCAACCTGTGCTTCACCGGCATGGTGGTGGCGATGCTGAACGCAGCGCATCCGGCGATCCCGATCCCGCTGCTGATCGTCATTGCGCTCGCGGTCGGGCTGGTGCTCGGCGCCATCAATGGGCTGCTGGTCTGGCGGCTGAACATCCCGTCGATCGTGGTGACGCTGGGCACGCTCACCATCTATCGCGGCGCCACCTTCGTCCTGTCCGGCGGCGCCTGGGTCAATGCCGACAAGATGAGCCCCGATTTCATCGGCTTCCAGCGGGCGGCCTTTCTCGGCATTCCGGTTCTGTCGTGGATCGCCATCCTGGTCATCGCACTGTTCTTCATCCTGATGACGCGCACCGCGCTCGGCCGCTCGATCTACGCCATCGGCGTCAACCCGACGGCGTCGGTCTATGCCGGCATCGATGTCGGTCGCACCAAATTCATCGTCTTTTGCATCTCCGGAATGATCGGCGGCCTGTCAGGCTATCTCTGGATTTCGCGCTATGTCATCGCCTCGGTCGAGGTCGCCAATGGCTATGAGCTCAACATCATTGCCGCCTGCGTCATCGGCGGCATCTCGATTGCCGGAGGCATCGGCTCGGTCGGCGGCGCAGTGCTGGGCGCGCTGTTCCTCGGCATTATTTCCAACGCACTGCCGGTCATCAACATCTCGCCCTTCTGGCAGATGGCGATTTCGGGCGGCGCCATCATTCTGGCCGTCGTGCTCAACGCGCGCGGCGAACGCCAGCAGGGCCGCATCATCCTCAGAAAAGCGGAGGCGGCATGAGCGACGTTCCTGCTCCGCGCCACATCCCCGACCGGCTCGACAAGCCGCTCTCCTCGGCGATCTTTTCCTGGGAGGCGCTGCTGGTCGTGGTGGCGGTCGCCATCTTTGCCATCAACAGTTTCGCTTCGCCCTATTTCCTCGACGCCTATTCGCTGTCGGACCTGACCTTCAATTTCACCGAGAAGGGTCTGATCGCCTTCGCCATGGCGCTGCTGATCATTTCGGGCGAGATCGACCTGTCGGTCGCCGCTATCATCGCGCTCGCGTCGACCATGATGGGGATGGCGGTGCAGGCCGGCGCGGATACTCCCGTGCTGGTGGCGATCGGCATCGTCGTCGGGCTCGGCTGCGGCGCCTTCAACGGGCTCTTGGTGACAAGGCTCGGCCTACCCTCCATCGTCGTCACCATCGGCACGATGAGCCTGTTTCGCGGCATCGCCTTCATCATCCTCGGCGACCAGGCCTACAAGGGTTACCCCGAGCGCTTCGCGTTCTTCGGCCAGGGCTATGTTTGGTGGGTGGTGTCGTTCGAGCTGGTGCTGTTTCTCATAGCGGCCGTCGTCTACTGGTTCCTGCTGCATCGCACCAGTTTCGGCCGCCGCGTCTTCGCCATCGGCAACAATCCGGTTGCCGCACAGTTTTCCGGCGTGCGCGTCGGCCGTATCAAATTCATCCTGTTTTGCCTGACTGGGCTGATGGCGGGCATCGCCTCGGTGCTGATCACCTCGCGCCTCGGTTCGACGCGGCCGTCGATCGCGCAGGGGTATGAGCTCGAAGTCATCACCATGGTGGTGCTGGGCGGCGTCAGCATTCTGGGCGGCTCCGGCAGCATTTTAGGCGTCGTGCTCGCCGCCTTCATCATGGGTCTGGTGACCTTCGGCCTCGGCCTGCTCAACGTGCCTGGCATCGTCATGTCGATCTTCATCGGCCTGCTGCTGATTGTCGTCATCGCGCTGCCGATCGTCTGGCGGCGGCTGCGTGGTGTCAGCTGATGCCTGAGAAATACGCCTTCAAGATGCAGCTTAAGCCCGGCATGAAGGCCGAGTACAAGAAGCGCCACGACGAGATCTGGCCGCCACTAGTGGCGCTGCTGCAACAGGCCGGCGTTTCCGACTATTCGATCCATCTCGACGATGAGACCAACATCCTGTTCGGCGTACTGTGGCGGCGCGACGATCATGGCATGGCCGACCTGCCGAGCCATCCAGTGATGCAGCGCTGGTGGGCGCATATGGCCGACATCATGGAGACCAGACCCGACAACGAGCCGGTGGCCATACCGCTGGAAACAATGTTCCATATGGCATGAGCGCCCTTCGGCATATCGCCGTCATCGACATCGGCAAGACCAACGCCAAGGTGGCGCTGGTCGATCTCGTCACGCTGAGCGAGGTGGCTTTGCGCCGGATGGCCAATGCGCCGCTGCGGCAGCCGCCCTACCCGCATCACGACGTCGAAGGGCTGTGGACGTTCATCCTCAACAGCCTGGCCAGCCTCAACCGCGAGCAGCGCATCGACGCCATTTCGATCACCACCCATGGCGCAACAGGCGTGCTGGTCGACGCTTCGGGAGAACTGGTGCTGCCGGTGCTCGACTATGAATTCGATGCCCCCGACAGACTGGCGGCGGAGTATGACGCAATCCGTCCGCCGTTCACTGAAACCGGCACGCCGCGCCTGCCGCTCGGCCTCAATCTCGGCGCGCAATTCTTCTGGCAGCAGAAGCGTTTTCCCGCCGAATTCGCCAAGGCCGCCGCGATGCTGATGTATCCACAATATTGGGCGCTGCGGCTGACCGGCGTCGCCGCCAACGAGGTGACCTCGCTCGGCTGCCACACCGATCTGTGGGAACCGTGGACAGCCGATTTTTCGTCGATCGTCGACAGCCTGAAATGGCGCAGCCTGATGGCCCCGGTGCGGCCGGCCAGGGATCGGCTCGGCCCGATCCTGCCTTCGCTTGCCGCACGAACCGGGCTTGGTCCGCAGACACCAGTGTTCTGCGGCCTGCACGATTCCAACGCCTCGCTGCTGCCGCATCTCCTGTCCGACGCGCCGCCCTTTTCCGTCGTCTCGACCGGCACCTGGGTGGTGTCGATGGCCGTCGGCGGCAAAGAGATTGCACTCGATGCGGCGCGCGATACGCTGGTCAATGTCAGTGCACTTGGTGCTCCCGTACCCTCGGCGAGGTTCATGGGTGGTCGTGAGTTTTCCCTGCTGACCAAGGACAAACCGCAGGATTGCAGCGGCAGCGATGTGCTGGCCGCTCTGACAAGAAAAATGCTGCTTTTGCCCTCGACACAGCAGGGATCAGGGCCATTTCCGGACCATGCCGCGGCATGGCTCAATGCCGAAGGCATCAGCAAGGGCGAGCGCTTCGCCGCCATCTCGTTCTATCTGGCGCTGATGACGGCGACCTGCCTCGAGCTGATCGGCGCCGATGGCCCGACCACCGTGGAAGGACCCTTTGCCCGCAACCGCCTCTTTGTCGGCATGCTCGCCGCAGCGACCGCGCGCACCGTCATCGCCTCCGAGGCGGCCACCGGCACCAGCATCGGCGCGGCACTGCTGGCATCCGAGGAGAAGCCGGCGCACGGCAAGGGCGAGCGAATAGACCCGCAGACCGACCCGATCTGGGCGGCCTATGTCAGCGCCTGGCGCAAGGCGGTCGCATCAAAGCATGATCAATGGAAAAAGGTATGAGGAATACAAAATCACAAAATTACTGACGGAGAGATAGCTCATAATCGAAAAATTAAATTTTCTGGAAACTAGCCAAAATAAATAAACGACAAGCACGACAGCCATGTATATAATCATTGGCAACGCCAGAATATCAAATAGAGATTTACTAGATTGCGATAAGATATCTATTCCATAGTTCGTGGATAGATACGAATCGCACTCTGCTCCACGATCTCCGTAGGGTATACCAATTCCGATATTATAATCACAATTATTGACTTTAACTAGAAGGCAGGAAATAAGCCCCGACAAAAATGCAGTTGCCGCGACCAGGATGAAATAAGATCTATTTACTTTCCAAGTCTGCGCCATCCAGACACCCAAGCAATGCCAAATTCTCTGAAGTGAAGCTACGGTCCGATCGCACGTCAATACAGCTAGAGAATCCGCTTGCCGAAGGCCGACATGACGAAGTTGACCACGTCGGTGCCGATCCTGGACTCCAGACCAGCAGTCAGGCCCGAGACATCCATCGACAGCAAGCCGCCGGAGAGCGAGATCGCCTCCATCGCCTGATGCGTTTCGCGCACCGTCAACCCGCCAGAGCCCGCGGCCCACCCGGCGAATTCGGTGGCCGTTGGCGAATAGCTGACGTGAAAGCCTTGCGTGCCTGACGTCGCGATGCGGATCGCCTCATGCATCAGGTCGCGCATGCCCATGGCGTCGATGTCGGTCATGGTGAAGGCGGAAACGCGCGAATCCTTCAGCACCCGCGCTTCCGCCGGATCGGCATGGCGCAGGCCGATGATGACGACATTTTCCGGCGACAACTGCGGTTGCAGTGCGCCGACCTTGTGGTCGAGACCGAGTGTACGCGCCAGCACAGAGGTTTCCGGCAGATCTCTGCCCTCTTCATCCTCAGGCATCAAGGCGGCGATGGAATCGATCCAGATCAGGCCGAAGGAATGCGTCGCGCGCGCCGTTGCGGTCATTGCCTTGTGGGCGATGCGGCGGTCGGCGCCGGCAGCGAGCCGGATCAACCCTGAGGGTGGCCGTTCGATGTCGGCCAGTTCCACCACGTCGAAATTCATCGCCTCCAGCCGCGCGCCGGTTCCTTCGCGGGCGAGGATGCCGGCGGCTGCCTGTTCGGCCGAGATCGACACCATCTTGCGGCCGGAAAAGTCGGCGACGTCGTGCATCGGCGCCTTCTCGACATATTCCGAAGTCATCGCCAAGAGCATGGCGCCATAGTTCATGCGGAAGGCGACACGGTCGCCGACGGCAGGCCGTGGATCGGCGTCCTGCACATCGAGCAGCAGGTGATCACTGGAAGCGCCGAGCACCCTCACGCCCTTGGCGATCGGCGTCAGCCCTTCGACCAGCACGTCCTCGCGGCCGATATTTGCGATGGCGCGCAGCCGGTCGCCTTCGTCGGGAAAGACCGGCTGGTTGCCGAAAGCGTCGTAACCGGATTCGCCTATCGGCCGCGACGGCTTGAGCTTGACCTCGATGATGTCGCTGGTCAGCCGGCAGGCATCGGGTTCGAGTTCCGGCCATGGCACATCGCGGAAGGTTTCGATGCCGCCTTGCAGGATCGCCTCGCCCACCCGGAGATTGTTGATGCCGGCCGGCAGCTTGCCTTCGAGCAGCAGCGTCAGCGATGACGAGGCGCCACCGGAAATGAAGTCGAGGCTTTTGCCGGACAGGCGCTCGGTCTTGTAGGCATGGGCGACAAGCTGGCCGAGATTTTCCGGCGTCGGCATGATCGCGCCGAAACAGCCGAGATTGGTGCCGATGCCGGCGATGCGTACGCCTTTGAACGCCAAGATCTGCTCTACGGTGGGGATGAGATCGCTCGGCCAGATGCCTTCGCGGAGATCGCCGAGATCGATCATCAGCATGATGTCGTGGACGCGGCCCATGCGCTCGGCGATGCGCGATATCTCGCGGATCGTGGTCAGCTCCGACTGCAGGCTGATGTCGACGGTGCGCACCACCTCCTCGACGCGCGCCATTGGCGGGCTGCGCAAAAGCATGATCGGCGCGCTGACGCCGTTGTCTCGCAGCCGGCGGATGTTTTCGAAACGCGATTCGGCGATGCCCGAAACACCACCGCGCAGCATGGCGCGCGCCACTTGCGGCATGCCGCAGGTGCCCTTGGTGACGCCGAAGACCTTGATGCCCGACAGCGCACAGCGTTCGACGATGGTGCGCGCATTGCGCTCGATACGGCCAAGGTCGATGGCGACTTGCGGTCCCGACATACCTAGCCTCCGTAGACCAGACCTTGCGGGTCGATCTCCGGCTTGCGGCCGGCGACGAGGTCAGCCAGGAATTTGCCGGAGCCGCAAGCCATGGTCCAGCCGACATGGCCATGGCCGGTGTCGAGATAGAGGTTTTTGTAACGCGCCTGGCCGATGACCGGTACTGAGTTCGGCATCATCGGTCGCAAGCCTGCCCAGAGTTCGGCCTTCTTCTCGTCGAAGGCGCCGGGGAACAGATCCTTGCCGGTCCGGAACATGGCGGCGAAGTCGCTTGGACGATGGGTGCGATCGAAGCCGGTGAATTCGGCGGTTGAAGCCAGCCGCAAGCGGTTGCCCAGCCTGGAATAGGCGATCAGCTGGTCCTCGTCGGCCCCGCCCATTGTCGGACCCTTGCTCTGGTCCTCCAGCGGTATGGTCGCGGTGTATCCTTTCACTGGATAGACCGGCAGGTCGATGCCGTAACGGCGGCCGAGCAGGCCGCTCTCCGGCCCCATGGAGATGACCACGGCATCACCAGTGACCGGACCGGCCGAGGTCATTACCGCGCGCACGCGGTCGCCTTCGATATCGAGGCCCTCGACCGTCGTGCCATAGAGGAATTTTACGCCGAGCTTTTCGGCGGCATAGGCGGCGAGCTTTTCCACGAACTGCCGGGAATCGCCGGTCTGGTCGATCGGCGAATAGACACCGCCGGCGATCTTTTCCTTCACGCCGGCGAGGCCCGGCTCCAGTTCGATCAGCCGGTCGCGGCCGACGATCTCGATTGGCAGGCCGTGTTCGGCGAGATAGCGATAATTGTCGGTGCCGGTGTCGAGGCTGTGCTGCGAGCGGAAGAAATAGAGGATGCCCTTCTTGCGCTCGTCATAATGGATGCCGGTGTCGGCCGAAATGGCGTTGATGCGGTCGCGCGAATAGAGCGCCAGCCGCAATTTGACTCGGCTGTTGGCGCGCAGCCGCGCCACCGTGCATTGGCGCAGGAAGCGCAGGCTCCATGCGAGGAAGTAGGGATCGAAGCGCAGCCTGACCTTGATGCCGAGATCATGATTCCACAGCGCGCGCAGAAAAGTCTTCAGCGCCGCCGGCGAGGCCCAGGCGGTGGCGTCGCCGGGCGATACCAGGCCGGCATTGGACTGGCTGGTGCCGCGCGCCGGCGCCGGATGGCGCTCGACCACGGTGACCTCGTGGCCATCGGCGGCCAGGTAGTAGGCCGCCGCCGTACCGACAACGCCGGCGCCGAGCACCGTTATCCTCATGCCACCCCCCAAAAGCTCTTCGCGGCGCAGTGCCTCCACGCTTTGCTTGCGAATGCCTTCAATAGCGCTTCGCCGCGCGCCTTGCGAGCCCTTTGGGGGGCGTTGGGAGCCTCTCGGCTCAGCCCCGGGCTGAGTTCTTGCCGGTCAGGATACGCTCCCAGGCGAGCGCGTCGGCAACGATCTGGTCGAGATCGTCGCGTTGTGGGGTCCAGCCGAGTTCGGCGCGGGCGAGATCGGAATTGGCGACCACCGCAGCGGCGTCGCCCGGGCGGCGGTCGCCCATCTTGACCTCGAAATCGCGGCCGAAGGCGCGGCGCACGCTGTCGATGACCTCAAGCACCGAATAGCCATGGCTGTAGCCGCAATTGGCGACGAGGCTGTCGCCGCCTGCGCGCAGCCGCTCCAGCGCCAGGCGATGCGCCGCGGCCAGGTCACTGACATGGATGTAGTCACGCATGCAGGTGCCGTCCGGGGTCGGATAGTCGGTGCCGAACACCTGCATGAAGGGGCGCTTGCCGAGCGCGGTCTCGCAGGCGACCTTGATCAGATGGGTGGCGCCCGGGGTCGACTGGCCGGTGCGGCCTCTGGGATCGGCGCCGGCGACGTTGAAATAGCGCAACGCCGTGTAGCGCAAGGGATGGGCAAGCGCCGCATCGCGCAGCATCCATTCGCTCATCAGCTTGGACAGGCCGTAGGGCGATTCCGGCGCCAGGCGGGCATCCTCGCGCACCGGCTCGAGGCCTGCGCCGCCATAGACGGCGGCGGTCGAGGAGAAGATGAAATGCGGCACCCCCTCGCGCACCGCGGTTTCGATCAGCGTGCGGGTCTTCGAGGTGTTGTTCTCGTAATAGGCGAGCGGATCGGCAACCGATTCCGGCACCACGATCGAACCGGCGAAATGGATGATCGCGTCGACCTTGTTCTCCCGGATGATCTGGCCGACCAGTTCCTTATCGGCAACATCGCCGACAACCAGCTTGGCTTCCGGCGCCACCGCCCATTCGAAGCCGGTGGAAAGCCGGTCGAGAACGACGACGCTCTCGCCGGCATCCAGCAGTTCCCAGACCATGTGGCTGCCGATGTAGCCGGCGCCGCCTGTCACCAAAACCGTCATTCCGTATCCTCGCTATTCAAGATTTATCGGAAACTGTCCCAAATGCCGCCTTACTGGAAAGACCATCGCAGGGCTATACAAGACCGGTATGTTAAGTCCGTAACAGTCTCAGCGGCCCAAGGCATCGTAGTGAAACAAAGTTGATGCACATCAAGGGAATAAGGCACGATCCCGGGTCGTTAGGAACAGTGGCGGGGCGTGGCATTTTGACCAAACAGGCCCGGTGGACGGCGAATGGGCCAATGATTATGATCCCGCGCAAAACTGGGAAGGCGACATGAACTATCAGCGGTTCTTCGAGGAAGCGATCGACCAGCTCCATGCCGAGCGGCGCTACCGCGTCTTCGCCGATCTCGAGCGCATCGTCGGCAAGTTTCCGCGCGCCATCTGGCGTTCTAATGGCCGCGCCGAGGAAATCACCG